>CAZJCB010000084.1:0-3807 GCA_964544245.1 uncultured Christensenella sp. | reverse complement strand
CCCGCCACCAGCAGGACCACCATCCACCATGGCGTGTCGTAACCCAATCCGCTCAACCCCTCTTCCTTCAGGAACCTGTCCTATTATCTTGACCGGCGCCCTCTTCCACGCCTTCCGGCGCCCGGGAAGCCCACCGGGAACCGCGCGCCAGGCGCAGGAACAGCGCCGCCGCCAGCAGGTCGGCGCAGCCGCCGAAGCTGACGTTCCACATCATACACCGTTCGTCGAACTTTTGCATAGCCTCTTTTGGGCAGCCCTGCCTGAACAGTTCCGCGGCCGTCTCCCTGACCCCTTCCGCGCGCTCCGGCCCCGCCCGGCGGAGCAGGACGGAATCCTCCGCCACCGCCATGACGGCCGTCAGGGCGCGCACGCAGGCGTCATTGAGCGTCGCGCCCTCTTCCAGGGCCCTGTCCAGCGCCGGGAGCGCGGTGTGAATTGCCGTCGGGAACCCGCTCGCGGCCTCCGCCCGGGCGCCGGCCAGGCGGCCTTTCATCAGCGTTTCCCCGAAGGTGCGGGGTTGTTTCATCCCCTTCAGTTCAGCCTGCAGCGCTTGGGCGGTCATCCGGGCGGAAACGGCCGACAGCGCTTCCGGGCTTGTCCCCGTGCCGTTTGCCCAGGCGTATCCGGCCGCCGCGCAGAGGATGCCCAGGGTGAACACCGCGCCCCTGTGGGTGTTGGCGCCCCCGGTGACCCGCAGCATCCGCCCTTCGGCCAGCGCCCCCTCCGCCCGCAGGCGTTCAAAGCATTCCCCCGGATCGGCTGCCCGGAGGCCCAGGCGCGCGCAGGCCTGGAAATAGGGCGCGAGCGCGGCGGCGCTGTCCAGGAAGGTGAAGAAATCCATGTCCGCGTGGGCGCCGCTGTTGTCCCGGTCCACCATCCCGGGCTTGGGGGTCGCGGCCAGTTCCGTGAGCAGGGCCCTGACGGCAAAAGACGAGACGTCCTGCGCGAACAGGCTGTCAAAATGCGCCCGGATGATATCCATGGCGGCGCTGAACAGGTCCCCGGCGCTGTGCCGACGGCTCCTGGCGCAGGTCGCCGCGGGCTCATCGCACAGCAGGCACCGCCGGGGGGGCTTTGCAACGTCGGCCCTGGACACCTTCGTGCCGTCCGGGCGGAGGACGTCGATGTCCAGCAGGCGGCCGAAGGGGTCACGTTCCTCCAGGCGCGCCGTCAGGCGCTTGACCGATTCCGGTTCCCCGTCCACGCAGAAGAAGCCTTCCGGCCCCGTCGCGGGCAGGCGCTCCCCGCGGTGCACAACGCCGACATGGTGGGCGGCCAGCGTGTCCAGAACCATCGCCGCGCCTTCATTGAAAGCTTCCCGGATCAGCCCGTTGAGCTTCACCGGCCCCGCGATGTTCATGGTGAGGCAGACCAGCGCCACCCCGTGGGCTGCCAGGAGGTCCCGCTGTTTCGCGGCCCTCGCTTCCCGCGCCGCCGCCATGTCTTCGACCGTAACCGGCATTTGCCCAGCCAAGGGGTTCAGGCGCCCCTGTAATGGTTGATCAGGCATCCGGCTCTCAGGATCCCGCGCTCCTCATCGGTCAGGCTGCCCAGCGACAGCGGGATCTCCCTGACCTGGCCGTCCGAAGAAACATAGCCTTTGAGCGTTTTGACGGAGCCCTCCGCCAGGGCCTTCCGGATGCCCGGGATGAAGACGTGGCAGCCCAGCGGCAGGTCTTCGCCCGCCTCAAAGGGCATCAGGCCCCAGTTGATCAGGTTGGATCGGTACCGCTTGGTCGCGTATTCCCGGGCGAAATTGGCGGCCCCGCCCAGCACCCGCTGGCTGCTGGCGGCCTGTTCGCGCGCCGAGCCGTCGCCCGGCTTGCGGGCGTAGACCGCGCTGCCGTAGGACAGCTCCTCCGCCCTGACGTGTACGCCGGCGGCCTGCCCCAGCGCTTCCAGAACAGGGGACAGTTCATCGGGAAGGCCGCCCTGTTCCAGTTGCAGGCGCTCCCCGTTCACTTCCCTGGCCCGCCCGACGTAGCCGGGGTCCCTGCGGCTGAGGGTGAACTCCGCCAGCCTCAGGGGGTTGGAGCGATAGGAAGAGGTCTCCCCGGAGGGGATGAGCTCGTCCGTGGTGGTGACCGGGTCGGTGATGGAGGAGACGACCTTGACCAGCAGGTGTTCCTTCAGCTCCGGGATGTCCGGCCAGTCCCTGATGTTGGGACCCATGGCCAGTTCGTGCGAGGGGTCGGGGGCTTTCGCGCTGTACACGCGCTTTTCATAGACGCTGCCGTCAAAGGCGTAGGCGGGGAAACCCTCTTCGTATTCGATCTCGTCCGCCCCCGTGAGCAGGCCGCCGTTTCGCGCGGTCGCCGCGACGCTGCGGGCGTCCATGAGCGCCACGTAGGCCAGCTGGCCTTCGCCGGGCTTGGAGCCTTCGCGGTTGGGGAAGTTGCGCGTCGTATGGCGGATGCTGAACGCGCCGTTGGAGGGGGTGTCGCCCGCGCCGAAGCAGGGGCCGCAGAAGCTTTCCCGCAGGATGGCGCCGGCCGCCATCAGGCCTTCCAGGGCGCCGGAGCGCAGCAGGGCGAGGTTGATGGGCTGGCTGCCGGGGTAGACGCTCAGCGCGAAGGGGCCGCTGCCCACGCTGCCCCCGCGCAAGATGTTGGCGGCGATGGACAGGTTTTCGTAGGTCCCGCCGGAGCAGCCGGCGATGATGCCCTGGTCTGCCCGGAAGCCTCCGGCGGACGCCTTCTTTGCGAGGCCGGCCCCCGCGGCGGCGCCGAACTGCCTGCGCGCCTCCTCCTGTATCCCGCCCAGGACGTCCGCCGCGTTCGCCTTGAAATCCGCTATGGTCATCGCGTTGCTGGGGTGGAAGGGAAGGGCGATCATGGGGCGGATCTCCGACAGGTCAATGACGACCATGCGGTCGTAGAAGGCCACGGGCGCGGGTTTCAGTTCCCTGTAATCCCCTTCCCGCCCGTGGACGCGGTAATACTCCCGTACTTTTTCGTCCGTCACCCAGATGGAACTCAGGCAGGCGGTCTCCGTGGTCATCACGTCGATGCCGTTGCGGTACTCGACGGACAGGCTGCCGACGCCTTCGCCCACGAACTCCAGCACGCGGTTCTTCACAAAACCGCTGTCAAACACCGCTTCGCACAGCGCGAGGGCGACGTCCTGCGGGCCGGTGCCGTGCCGGGGGGCGCCCTTGAGATATACGCCGACGACCTCGGGCATGTCGGTGTCCCAGGTCCGCCCGAGCAGCTGCTTGACCAGTTCGCCGCCGCCCTCGCCCACGCCCATGGTGCCCAGCGCGCCGTAGCGCGTGTGGCTGTCCGAACCCAGGATCATCCTGCCGCAGCCGGCCATCATTTCCCGGTTGTAGTTGTGGATCACGGCGATGTTGGCGGGGACGAGCGTGCCGCCGTACTTCCTGGCAGCGCTGAGCGCGAAGGCGTGGTCGTCCTCGTTAATGGTGCCGCCCACCGCGCACAGGCTGTTGTGGCAGTTGGTCATCACGTAGGGCAGGGGGAAACGCTTCATCCCGCTGGCCCGCGCGGTCTAGATGATGCCCACGTAGGTGATGTCGTGCGAGGTGAGGCTGTCAAAGGCGACCTTCAGCGCCTTCCCGTCCCCGCCCCTGTTGTGGGCACGCAGGATGCCCCAGGCGATGGTGCCCTTCCTTCCCTCCCCGGGCGAAAGGGCCGGCTCCATGGGCAGGGAACGGGCCTCCGCCGCGCCGACGACACGGTCATTGTCAAGGAGGAAAGCCCCCTCGCGGATCAGTTGCATCACTATTCCCCTCTCCTTACAGCTTCATGGGCTTGATCTGGCGCACCACGTCCAGGATGGTGCCGTCGC
>CAZJCB010000083.1:0-9259 GCA_964544245.1 uncultured Christensenella sp. | reverse complement strand
CGTTGTAGTGACAAACAGGTCCTTTTTCTGTTCAAGAATCCTTTGTTTTCAACGATTTCCAACTTTTTCGTGTCAAAGTCGGGAAAAGACAACACCGCGGTTCAAAGGAACCGGCAGGGGATTCCCTTGATGGAAACGGCTATGCCAAAGACGGGCAGCGCGGTGTCTTCCCGCCTGATCGGCAGGCCGGTATCCGTGCGTCCGAACAAGGAAAGGCCGGGCGCTCCTGGCGCCCGGTGGAAAGGGTCCCTTGTGCTTACTTCAGCCTGTCTTTGTTGATGAAGCCGCGGACCGGCTGGCCGTTTTCGAAATCGGGCACCTCGATGTAGGCCCAGTGGTCGTTGTCCGGCAGGTAGGCCAGGACGTAAACGGTGGAACCGGCCGGCTGCTCACCCCAGAAAGTGGGGTCAACGATCGGGTCGTCGGTCATCTTGGTGGGGGTGGCCAGCTCGCGCGGCTCATAGCCCAACTGCAGCTCCCCGGCAGTGATGCCCTCGGGCAGCGCGGTTCTGGTGATGTACCCGATGCGGTAACCGCCGGAACTGGTGCCGTAGCCGATGAGGATCCAATCGCCGATGCCGCCGTACAGCCGGCTCACGCCGCCGGCGACGGTGGCGTTCTCCACGCGGTAGTAGTGTTCGCCCGGGCCGGTATACACCGGGTAACTGCCCTCCCTGAAGCGCAGCTGCTGGTATTCCGGCAGGAAAGGTACCACATCATCTGGCGACAGGGTGATCACGGCGGTAGGCTCAGGTGTCGGCGCCTCTGTCGGCTCGGCTGTGGGTTCAGGAGTCGGCTCAGGCGTCGGCTCAGCTGTCGGTTCGGGCGTCGGTTGCGGTGTCGGCACCTCGGTCGGCACGGCAGTCGGTTCAATTGTGGGGACCGCGGTTGGTTCAGTGGTCGGTACAGGAGAAGCTGCGGGGGAAACAGTCGGCGACGGTGTCGTCGGGGCCTGGTAGGTAAACGTTACGGAAGCCGGGCTGGCGGCGCCGCCAGCGTCCACCGCAACGGTCACGCTCCCTTCACTTTTCAGGGTATAGCCCGCAGGCACCAGTGCGTGGACGGCGCTGACGGTGCTCACCCCCTGGCGCAGCTGCTGGACCTCCTCATACAGGACGGTGCCATGCTCATCCTGGTAGCGGACCGGCACGCTGGCTGTGGCCGGGGCCTTGTAGACAAAGGTGACGGCGGGCGGGCTGGCGTTGCCGAACGCGTCCACGGCCACCGTCTGGGTACTCGCCCCCTGCAAGGTATAGCCGTCCGGGACATATCCGGCGTTGGCGATCACGGTATGTGTGCCGGCCGCCAGGGTGATCTGGTCGCTGTAGAACGTGACGCCCCGGGTATCCTGGTAGTTGACCGGCACCATGACGGTGACCGGCGCCTTTCTGTACACAAAGCTGATGGCGGAAGGACTGGCCGTGCCGTTTGAGGCGACCGTCACGTAGACGGTTCGCACGCTGGTGAGCGTGTAACCCGGGGGCACCAGCCTGTCATTGGCGGACACCGCGCTGGTACCCTGGCCCAGGGTCACCGTCTCCCGGTGCAGCAGGGCGCTGCCCTCATCCAGGTAGTTGACGGTAACGCCGGCGGTCACCGGCGGGTTGGTGGCCTGCAGGAAATAGGTGAAAGTCACGGAACCCGGGTTCGCGGCGCCCTGGGAGGACACGGTGACGGTCACCTGGGATGCGCCGGTGAGCACGTAGCCCTGCGGCACGCGCGCGTTGTTGGCGCGCACGGTGGTGCGCCCCTCGGCGAGGGTCAGCACTTCGGTATACAGGCGCACGCCGGCCGTCGTCATGTAATAGACGGGGATATTGGCGGACACGGGCGGTTTCAGGGTGGGCGGCGGCGTGACGTCAACGGGCGCGAACACCACGTTCCTGTCGTAATACAGTTTATTGAGGGTGTTCCGCCCCGCGATGCCGTCCACGGAGAGGTTGTTGTATTGCTGGAATCGCTCCACCGCGCGCAGGGTTTCCCGGCCGAAAATCCCGTCCACCGTGCCGCTCAGGTAACCCAGCTCCTTCAGCCTTGTCTGCATCACGCGCACGTTCTCGCCCCGGTCGCCCACGTACAGGGTGGTCAGGGCGGGGACCGCGGTGGGCGCCAGGGTCGGCACGAAGGGCGCGGGGCTGAAAGTCGGGGCCACGGTCGCCACCGGGGTGGGCGTGACAAAGGCGGTGGGCATGGGGGTCAGGGCGGGGATGAGGGCAGTGGAGGAAGTCAACAGAACGGTCATGTAGACCAGCAGGGTTTTGATCAAATCCATCGTGTTCAACTCCTTTGGGCTGTCGTCTCCTCAGGGATGCAACGAAACTGGAGCCCGCTTTCATCCATGCCGGCTACAGGGTGATAAAACGTTCAAAGTCCGGCAGGATGCCGATGCCGTCGGGGTAATGGGCGGCGAACTGGGGCACGGCGTGGCTGGGGAAGGAATTGCCCTCAATCATCAGGGGACCTTCCGGCGTGATGGCGACGTCCCAGGCCACAAAGCGCACCTGGGGCACCACGCGCATCGCCTCCAGGCACATCGCCTTGGCCTGCTCGAAATAAGGCACCTGGAAGCCCGGGATCCGTGTGTCTGTCAGCGGGTGACGGGCGAACTCCTGTCCCCTCTTGTCCGCCGCGACAGAGTTGAGCATGCCGGTGTTCAGGTCGACCCTCGCGGCCATGCCGCCCGCGTCGATGTTGTCCATCACCCGGCCGTTGCCGATGCGCAGGAAGGCGTAGACAATGCCCTCGGCCTTCTCGCCCAGCAGCGTTGCGATGCGGACAGTGTTGACGCTGCCGGGGTACAGCCGTGCCATCTCCGCGTGCTGCACCACAGTCTCTTCCACGATGCAGTCGCCCTTTTCCCGCAGCTTTTTCAGAAAAGCCGCCCTGTCCTCGAAATCCTCCGGCTCAAAGCGCTCCACGCCCACCCCGCTGGACCCGGACAGCGGCTTGACAAACAGCGGCCCCTTGCCCTCACAGAAGGCTTCCAGCGCCTGCAGGGTGAGGCCGCCGTCCGCCTTCAGCCAGGCCCGCCCGACCCATTTCCGGAAAGTATCGTTGAACTCGGCCTTGTCGTCAAAAAAATACCAGTAAGCCTTGTCATTCAGGCGCCTGACCATGCCGTTGCTGATGCCGCGGGTGATGACCGTCCTGCGCTGCGCTGCGTTGAGCCGGTCCATGCGGGCGATCTTGTAATCCATATACCCGGCGTTGTAGCGGACGCCGCAGTACAGCAAATCCAGCAGGAGGGATAACTGGTTCTTCCCGGTGACGCGCCTCAATTCCCTGAACGTGGCCCGGAAACGCGAGAAATCCATCCGCAGGAGGCGCCTGGCAAAAAAGAGGGCCTTGTTCATCGCTACACGTTGAAGCGGAACAGCGTCACATCGCCGTCCTGCATCACATAGTCCTTTCCACAGCTTTGCACCAGGCCTTTTTCACGGCAGTGGGCCATGCTGCCCAGGCCCATGAGCGTTTCATAGGGGACGATTTCCGCGCGGATGAAGCCGCGTTCAAAGTCGGTATGGATCTTGCCGGCCGCCTGAGGGGCTTTGGTTCCCTTTCGGATGGTCCAGGCGCGGCATTCGTCCTCGCCCGCAGTGAGGAAAGATATCAGGCCCAGCAGGCGGTAACTGGCGTGGATGAGCCGGTCCAGCCCGCTCTCCCCGATGCCCAGCTCAGAGAGGAACAGCTGTTTCTCCTCCTCCGGCAAACCGGCGATCTCCTCCTCGATCCTGGCGCTGATGACGATGACCTCGGCGTGCTCCAGGGCCCCCTGTTCCACTACTTTTTTGACCATGGGCAGGGCCGCGGGGTCCTTTCCCACGTCGCCTTCGGCCACGTTGGCGGCGTAGATGACCGGCTTGTCCGTCAGGAGGAACCAGCCGTCCGCGATTTCCTTCTCTTCTGGGGAGAGGCTGCAGAGCCGGGCGGGTTTTTCCGCCTCCAGCGTCAGGAGCAGCTTGTCCGCGACCGCGGCTTCCTCCTCGAACTTCCGCTCCCCGGTCTTGAACATCTTGCGCGCCTTTTCCCCGCGCCTGGCCACCGTTTCCATGTCGGCCAGGATCAGTTCGATCCTGACGGTCTCCATGTCCCGCAGCGGATCCACGCCGCCGTCCACATGTACGACGTTTCCATCCTCAAAGCAGCGCACCACGTGCACCAGGGCGTCCACCTCCCGGATATGGGAGAGGAAGCGGTTGCCCAGGCCCTCCCCTTTGCTGGCGCCGCGCACCAGGCCGGCGATGTCCACAAACTCCACCGAGGCAAAGGTGGTCTTCTTGGGGCGATACATCTCCGCCAGCCCCTTGACCCGCGGATCCGGCACGGCGACCACGCCGGTGTTGGGCTCAATGGTGCAGAAGGGGTAGTTGGCGGCCTGCGCGCCCGCGTTGGTGATCGCGTTGAACAGCGTGCTCTTGCCGACGTTGGGCAATCCGACGATGCCGAGTTTCATAATACCTTATCCTCCGTTTTCCAGCCCATTATACTTTGCTTGTCAAGGAACCGCAACGAAAGCCGGCAATCGCGCAATGCAAAAGCCGCCCCGGTTTGGCCCGAAGCGGCTGATGTGCGAAAACTGCTTAAGCCTGGGCTTCCGCGGACACCTTCGGCAGCGCGCGCATCACCCTGCCGCTGCGCAGGCAGCGGGTGCACACGTTCAGGCGCTTCGGGGAGCCGTTCAGCATCACGCGCACGTTCTGGACGTTGGGCGCCCAGACGCGGTTGCTCTTGCGGTTGGAATGGCTGACCTTGTGGCCGCTCATCGTGCCTCTTTCGCAAACTTCACAAAAATTGCCCATTTCTTATCCCTCCGTTTGGGGTCCTGCAGGATGGCAACCCGCCTGCCCTGCGATGACAGCCTAAGTAACATAGCACAAAACGGCGGGCGATGCAAGCGTGAAATTTCGGCTTTGACCAGTTCGGCGAAATACGATCACTTCTTCTCCTTTACATTGGCAACTGACCCTCGCCGAAATACCCTTTTTCTGGAGGTTTGTAACAATCCCTTGTGTCGCAACTGAAAAATGCTGCGATGCTCTATTCAACAAATCCATTATTATGAATCAAGGCAGATTTCGAATCAGACTTAGGCACCTTTCCAACGGTGTTTCACCCGGTTTACACGGAAAGTCCGGTATTGTACCTCTGGCGGCATTTAGAGAACCGTCTTCATTTGCGGCGCTCTCAACTGTAAACCTCGCCAATAAGCCTGTATTATTCAATCTGACCATCACAGGACCTCGCACACGGGCACCGTCCCCGCGGGTTGTTCTGCCAACAAGCGCAGCCCATCCCGTCTCTTTACAAAAACCAGCGAAGCTTTCTGCGGCAGAGAAAACTCCTTCGTCGACCAGCAACCAGCGCAGCAGTGGCGTAGTTATCTGCACGCCTGTGAAATCCACTTTAGGATATGTCTCACTCCAAGCTGCATAGTGGGTCATGCCAAGTATATCGATAAAAGCGGGCCTCTCTAGTTCATCGGGTAGCGCTGAAACAGGCTGTAAACAGACATCTTGATAGAATGATGCTGAAAGAGGTGTGATTCGCATAAAGGAGAGGTTATTCCACTCATACCTCTCCGAAAATGCCGACACGATCATGTATTGCCAATAATCAGTATTGCCGCCAGTATTGCCGTTAATGTCGATGATGACGTGTTGCACATCAGGGTACTCTGCAAAACAATCAACAATCAGACTGTGATCTTTATCGATAATCGATGTTCTGAAGGACGGAAAGCGGAAATATACAGTGCTGATTTCTGGATAGTATCTCGTTTGGACAGGGAGTTTTTGATGATAGAGATCTGCTTTATCTTCCGCACCCAATATTGAGTAAGTCATCTGGGTCTGGGGATCAAAGACCAACACCTTATCAGGCAGATCATACTGATACGCAAGCGATTGGTAGGTCTTGAAACTGTCTGCGTCCACTATATCCAAATGAGCCAGGTTCTCCATCCGATGGAACATATCTCCCAGCAGCCAACAGAAGCCTTTCAAATCTTTCACCCGGCTTCCAATCAGCGCCCGATTCTCCCGACGGAGTTCTCCTAGCTTAACGCCCCGCTCCTCCAGCAAAGGCAAAAAAGGATACATATCCTCCAGAATACCCCAGAGCTGGTCGTAGTCCGCCAGTAATTCATTTACGGTGAAGTCAGTTTTTAGCGCCTCTTCGCCCATTGAAGGAGCACAAAGGGCCAACATTACCACCGCGAGAATGAATGCTATCGTTCGGATGGCCATTTCTCATCTCCTATCCGCGGCATTAAGCTGAAGGTTCTGCTTTGCCTTTCCTAAAGGACTGATAAATGATGCTTCGAGGTCGCCAGATACCAATTTTAGTCATAAGTGCTTCACAGTACTTTTCAATTCATCGGCTTTCGGCCAGAAGTGCCGCGGAAAAGCTTCTTCCGCACCGCTCCCCACAGCAGGCGCGGCGCTTTCCTGGCGCCTACGGCCAGCGGCCGCAGCGCGCGGCGCAGTGAGAGCGGCGCCTTTTTATACCAGGGCAAACTCCGCCAGACCGCGGTGTATTGCGCCCGGGCAAGGGAAAGGACGTCCCTGTCCGGCGCCTCACGCCCGTACACCAAGGCGCTCTGAGCGCCGGCCAGCCTGTTCAGGCCCGCGTCGCCCGCGTCCAGGCGGAAAGCGTAGACAATGGGCGTTTCATGGGGCTTTATCCCCTCGCCCCGCGCGGCACGCGCCTCCAGCATGGCCGCCCAGTAGAGTTTCAGGACCTCGCCGGGCGTTCCCATCCGCTTTTCCCTGCGCTCCGGGGCTTCCTCCCGCGCGCGCCAGATGAGCAGCGCGGCGAGCGCCAGCAGCAGCAGGATCCACCATGGAAAACGGCTGCCTGGAGGGCTGAGGGGGTCAGCCCGCTGCTCCTGCGGCTGGGGCTCCGGGGTCGGGGTGTTCCCGTCTGGCAACGGAGACGGGCTGGGCGCGTCGCCCGGGTCAGGTTCCGCGGACGGCTCGGAACTGGGTTCAGGGCTGGGGCTTGGGGAGGGTGAAGGAGAAGGCTCCGGCGGCCGGCTGGGCGGGGGATCCTCTCCGCCGCCCTGGTTGTCCTCCCCTTCCCCCGCGGTCGCGTCAAAGGTGACCCAGCCCATACCCTGGATATAGATCTCTGTCCAGGCGTGGGCGTTCATGCCAGTCAGCGTAACGCTGCCGGCATCGCCCGGGATGGCCAGAAAACCTTCTACATAGCGGGCGGGCAGGCCCAGGGACCGGGCGAGCACGGTCATGGCGGAGGCAAAATAGGTGCAGTAGCCCTCCCGGACGTCAAAGAGGAAGTGTGAAACGAAATCCAGGTTCTCCGGCGCGTCCGGCACGTCCAGCGAATAGCCGTAGTTCCCTTTCAGGTAGCGCATCAGCTCCAGCCCCCGCAGGTAGGGATCCGCGATGTCCCCCGCGATCTCCCGCGCAAGGCCGGACACGAGGCCGTCCCGGTCGAGGTGGGCGGGCAGCTGGACATATTCCGCGGGCAGTTCGGGCATTGGGACATAGCCCTCCCCCGCCAGTTTGGCAGCCAGCGCGTCGGTGCGGCGCTCCCCGGCGATGTAGGGCTCATAGCGGAAACTGTAATTGTCCCCGCTGATAAGGTCATGGGTGATGAACAGTTCTGAAGAAGCGTTGAAATACACCACCATGCCCCCGCCCAGGATGACGCCGCGCAGGCGCTGGGGCACGAAGAGTGTGGAGGGCATGGCGTTCATCAAGGTGACCCCGGCCGAACGCGTCTCCACCCGGTCGTTCACCGGCAGGCCCTCGTTGAACAGGCTGCCCCGCAGGCCCGCGAAACGCACGGAAGACCAGCTGTAGCGCTCGTTGGACAGGGTGTCAAACCAGGCGCGCCCGCTGTACAGGTCCAGCGCGGTGCCGCGCAGGTAGACCTTCTCCTCGGCCGTGACCGTCATCACCGGCGACAGGGAGATGTCCGGGCTGCCCCCCAGGCCCCGTTCGCCCATGGGTTGGTACCCCTGGGAAGCGAGGGAGAACATGCTGCGCGTGTCGGTGAAGAAGAAAGTGTCCTCAATTGCGCGCCTGAGGCTGTCCGCCATTCTTTCCGCCTCCGGCATGGTCTGCCGGTAGGAAGGGGTGAGGGCGAACGCCACCAGGGTCAGCGCAAGCGCGACGGCGGGCACGCGCAGCCAGCCCGCCTTCCCATGTCCCTGGAGGGCCTCCCGGCCCGCGTCGCGGGTGGAATAGGCATACAGCAGGGGCAGGCAGGCCGCGGCGGGGAAATAGAGCAGCATGCTCTCCCGCGCGCCCAGGAACCAGAGCATCATCAGCGGCGTGACCAGCAAGGGGATCGAGAAAGCCGGTTCGCCCTCCATCATCAGCCGGGCGTACAGCGCGAGCAGCAGCATCAGGATGGGCAGCAGCGCGTCAAAATAGAGCCGCACGGCGTCCCGCGGCGTAGCGCCTGAGCGCAGCGACCGGACCAGGGCCCAGGCGCGCGCGGGGAAGGAGCCCTTCATACCCAAAGCCATGAGGACCAGCAATGCCCCCAAGCCAAGCGGCAGCAGACCCCTGAAACGCCCCGGCAGCAGGGTGTACAGGCTGATGAGGCCCGACGCGGCGAGCGCCAGGAGGATGGCCGTTCCCTCTTCCTGGCGCAGCCCCAGGGCGGAAAGCAGCGGCCGCGCGAGCGCCCAGGCGATGAGGGCGGCCAGCGCGAAAGCGCCCGCGCGGCTGCCGAGCAGCCTACGCAGGCGTGACATAGCACACCTCCACCATGTGCTGCTGCAGCTGGGCGATCAGCGGGGCATAACGCTCGTTTCCGGCCTCGAAGGTGATCAGGTAAAACCGCACGCTGGGGCCGGAGGCGCGGATGTTGTTGACGCCTTCCACAACGCCGGGGTCAAGCCGCGTGGTGATGACCACCGTCGCGCCCGTCCTGCGCATCCGGCGCAGTTCCAGGTTGAGCACGCGATTGAAAGGCTCCCCACCGCGGAAGAGCTGGTAGGCCAGTTCTTCTTTCAGCAGCGGCAGCGAGCCCGCCCTGTCGGCGTGGAATTCGCTCTGCCGGGTCCCGTACAGCGGCAGGCGCACGGGATGCTCCCCCGCCATCTGCATGCTGGCGACGGCCAGCGCGGTCTCGCACAGGGTGTCCCGCAGGCGCAGGGCGCCGTCGGGCGCGCCGTCTCCCCCCACGGGGTCCGTGCAATCCATCAGGACCAGTGTATCCGGCGGCGCGGGCACCTCAAAGCGGCGGACGACCAGTTCCCGCGCCCTGGTGGACAGCTTCCAGTGGA
>CAZJCB010000082.1:0-9350 GCA_964544245.1 uncultured Christensenella sp. | reverse complement strand
GGCTGCCCCAGGAGCCAACTGCTGGAAGGCGTGCAGCGCTTCGCCCATGCGATCAAGGAAGGATAAGGGAGGACTTTGACATGAATGACTTTGACCGGATATTGGAATCCATGCGCGAACCCATGGTCAGGACGCTGCAGGAGTGGATCAGGGTGCCCAGCCTGAAACAGGATGAAAAACCGGACGCGCCCTTTGGCGAAGAACTGAAAAGGATGCTGGACATGGCGCTCGAGTCCTGCAGAGCGCTGGGTTTTGAAGCGAGAAACTATGACGGATACGCCGGCGACGCCTGGATGGGCGAAGGCAGCGACGAGGACGCGCTGGCCATCCTGGCGCACGTGGACGTGGTCCCGGCGGGCGACGGCTGGACGCGCGAACCATTCGGCGCGCAGCTGGAAGGCGACGTGCTCTACGGGCGCGGCACCAGCGACGACAAGGGCCCTCTGGCAGCGGCGCTGTACGCGATGGCCGCGGTGAAGCAGGCGGGGATCCCGCTGAAGCGCAAGGTCAAGCTGATCATCGGGTGCGACGAAGAAAGCGGAATGGAAGACATCCGTTATTACAAAAAGGTCACCACCATCCCCCGGACCGGGTTCAGCCCGGACGCTTCCTATCCCGTCATCAACCTGGAAAAGGGCATGTGCGGCCTTCACCTGACAGCGCCCACAGGGTCCGAGGGGCTTCGCATCCTCTCCCTGAACGTCGGCGAGCGGCCCAACGTCATCCCCGGCGCCGCCACGGCGCTGGTGGAAGGCGGCAGGGATATGGTAAGGCAGGTCGGCGAAATATCCCGAAAATACGGCTGGCCGGCGGAAGCCAGGGAGGAGAACGGCGCCGTCCGCGTCGCCGTGACCGGCATCAACGGGCATGCCGCCTATCCTGAAATCGCGCGCAACGCCATCGGGCAGCTACTCATCGTGCTGAGGGAACTCGGCGCAAGGGGCCCGATTGCGCAGTTGGCCGACGCGGTGGGAACGCAGTATTACGGCGAGAACCTGGGCATCCAGTCGCAGGACAAGGCGTCCGGCCCCCTCACCTGCAACATGGGCATCCTGCGCATTGAAAACGGCCGGCTGTTCGCCACGCTGGACATCCGCTATCCCCTGCTCATCAACGGGGAACGGCTCAGGGACGTCATCCAGGCGCACCTGCAGGGCATCGATGTCAAACAGGTCTCCTTCAAACAGCCGCACTATGTGCCGGAATCAAGCGATCTGGTCCAGGGGCTGCTGGAAGCCTACCACCAGGTCACCGGCCGGGAGAAGGCGGCGCTGTCCACCGGCGGGGGCACCTACGCCCGGCTCCTGGAGGAAGGGGTGGCCTTTGGCGCGAGCTTCCCGGAGGACCCGGACCTGGCTCACCAGGCGGATGAGCGGGTCAGCGTCAGCAGCCTGATGCAGAGCATGAAGATCTTCGCCCACGCGATCATCAGGCTGGCGGGAGCAGAGGTCTGAGGCGATGAAGGACACTCAGCTCATCACCTGCATCAGCTGCCCGGTGGGTTGCCGGATGACGGTCACGGTCGAGGACGGCAAGGTGCTCAGCGTGGTGGACAACAGCTGCAAGCGCGGGGAGGTCTACGCCCGCCAGGAAAGCGTCAGGCCCCTGCGCATGGTGACCGCGGTGGCGCCGGTGAAGGGCAGCGCGGTCCCTGTCAGCCTGAAGACACAAAACCCCATCCCCAAGGATAAGATCAAGGCCTGCATGGAGGAGATCCATCAGCTGGACCTGCGCCTGCCCATCCTGATGGGTGACGTGCTGAAGGAAAACGTCGCGGGTACCGGCGTGAACCTGGTCGCAACGCGCACCCTGGTCTGATATGCCGCTTCCGCCATTCCTCCTTCAGCCCGCCTGGCGCTACGGCGAGCAGACCCCCTGGGGCGGCAGCCGGCTGAAAGAGCTGTTCCACAAAGATCCCCCCGGTCCCTGCGCGGGCGAGAGCCTTGAACTGTCCGCCATTCCCGGGCTCCAGAGCCGGGACAGCCGGGGCAGAGCGCTGGGCGAACTGATGGAGGAACACGGCCAAAGCCTGACCGGCACAGCCGTCAAAGGCACGTTTCCCCTGCTGCTCAAACTGCTGGACGCCAGGGAAAAGCTGAGCGTCCAGGTCCATCCGGACGACGAAGCCGCGGGAAGCAGGCACGGCAAACTCGGGAAGAGCGAAGCCTGGGTCATCCTCGCCTGCGGGCCCGGGGCCGAGCTGATCTGCGGGGTTCGGGAGAGTGTGACCCTTGGCCAGCTCCGCGAAGCGTCCCTGAGCGGCGCGGCGGTGGAATCCTTGCTCCGGCACGTGCCGGTCAGCCCGGGTGAAACCTACTACATCCCCCCCGGCACGGTACACGCCATCGGCGCTGGGATCGTCCTGTATGAGATCCAGCAGTCCAGCGACGTCACCTACCGCCTGTACGACTGGGGTCGGGTCGACCGGGAGGGCAAGCGGCGGGAACTGCACCTGGAAGAATCCCTGGCGGTGATCGACCTCGCGTCCAGGCCTGAACCCGCAAGACCGTTCATACTGCCTGTGATGGGAAACGGAAGGCGCGAGCGCCTGCTGGCCAATCCATACTTCGGTCTGGAAAGGCTTCAGTGCTGCCAGGGTCTGGTTTTGCAGCCGGACCGGGCGAGATTTGGCGTTTTGACCGCAATCAGCAGCTGTACCCTGCTCTGGGACGGAGGGGTCCAAAAATTGGAGAAAGGAAGCACCGCCCTGCTGCCCGCCGACGGATATCCCCTGTCTTTCACCGGGCAGGAAGCGCTGATGGCCTTCCCGTCTGTATAAGGAAAGGATTTAAAAAGCGGACATCAAAAACTGATGTCCGCTTTTTGAGTGAAACACTGTATGCACGCAGAACGCTTTATCGCCTGCCAGGCTCTGCTGCCGCTATGTTATTCCATCGGTTTTCCCGTCTCGTCCAGAACCGGACAGGCCTCCCAGACCCCCGCGTTTTTCAAGCGGTTCTGTTCCAGGTTGCCTTTGCGGTAGTCAAGGCGTTCGCTGTTCTCTGTGCTGGCGGCATGCTGCTCGCTGTTCGCGAGGCGGATCTTTTCAAGAATCCCGGTTTTACGTCCGGATTTTTTTACATCAGTCATCCAGGTCACCTCCCTGATTGAAACATACCCCTTCACACCTCCTTGAAACAGCGGCTGCGGCCATCCTCCTTGCCTTGCCTGGGCCGGACGGTTCAGTGGTATAATTCGCCTGAAGATCATGGAAAGGTCGTGCCGTATGGGAGATGAGAAGGAAAAGAAATTGGCCGTCCGGGGAGAACTGCGCGGGATGGTCCATCAGGAGATCTGGCAGACGCTGCCGGCGGAGAAGGAAGAAGAACTGAAAGAGCTCGCGCGGGAAGCGGCCGAAGAAAAGGGTGTCCCGCTGCGCAATCCGGTGCCTTCGGTTGAGCAGCTGAAAGATAACCGGCTGATGATGCAGTATTTTGAGTGGTATGTGCCCGACGACGGCGCTCATTGGGACCGCCTGCGGGAAGACGCGCCGCATCTGAAAAGCCTGGGCGTCGGCGGACTCTGGCTCCCGCCGTTCTGCAAAGCGACGGGCACCAACGACACAGGCTACGGATCCTATGACCTGTATGACCTGGGCGAATTTGACCAGAAAGGCAGTGTCAGGACCAAGTACGGCACAAAAGAAGGGCTGAAAGCCGCTGTAAGCGCGCTGCATGAGCAGGGCATCCAGGCTTATGCCGACGCTGTGCTCAATCACAAGGCTGGCGCGGATGAGGCGGAAACCTTCAAGGTGGTCAGGGTCAGTCCCGGCAATCGGGAAGAGACAGTCGGCGAAGCTTTCGACATTGAGGGATGGACCCGCTTCTCCTTCCCCGGCAGACAGGGAAAATACTCCGCTTTCCAGTGGAATTTCCAGCATTTCACCGGGGTCAACTACGATCAGAAAAGCGGCGCGACCGGGGTGTTCCTCATCCTGGGCGACCAGAAAGGCTTTTCCGACCAGGTGAGCAATGACCAGGGGAACGCCGATTACCTGATGTTTGCCGATGTGGATTACCGCAACCCGGACGTCATCGACGAGACCATGCGCTGGGGCGACTGGGTCATCCGGGAAATGGACCTGGACGGCATGCGCATGGACGCCGTCAAGCACATCGACCACCGTTTCATGGAGGCTTTCATCCGGCACGTGCGGCTGGGAGCGGAAAAGCCCCTGTTCTTCGTCGGGGAGTACTGGCAGCCCCTGCACGGCGAACTGGAAGAGTACATCCATCAGACCGATGGGCTTATGGCACTGTTTGACGTGGCGCTGCACTACCGCTTCGCGCAGGCTTCCGCCTCGGGGCGGGATTACGACATGCGGACCATTTTCCATGATACGCTCATCAGCCGGAACGCGCTGAACTGCGTGACCTTCGTCGACAACCATGATACGCAGCCCGGCCAGGCGCTGGAAAGCTGGGTGCAGGACTGGTTCAAGCCGCTGGCCTATGCGCTGATCCTGCTGAGGCAAAGCGGGTACCCCTGCCTGTTTTACGGGGATTATTACGGCATTTCAGGCGAACACGGCATCCCCGGCAAAGCCGGGCTGCTCGACCCGCTGCTGCAGGCCCGGCTAAAGCATGCCTACGGCGAGCAGACCGACTATTTCGACCACGCCAACACCATCGGCTGGGTGAGGATGGGCGACGAAACGCATGAGAAAAGCGGCCTGGCCTGCGTGATGACGAACGGGGACGCCGGAACCAAGAACATGAGCCTGGGAGAAGGCCGGAAGGGAACGGAATGGTACGACATCACCGGGAACATCCGGGAGCATATCCGGCTGGATGACGCGGGGAGGGCAGACTTCCGCTGTCAGCCCGGCTCTGTCAGCGTGTACGTTCAGGCGTAGCCCGCCGCCTCATTCTGTACCATCAAAAAAGAGGGGCGCGGGCCTCTCTTTTTGTTCCAGGGCAATACGGCACCCGGGTTATGCTTTCCAGACGCCCAGTACCGCCTGTTTCCCGTTGATATCCCATTCCTGGGTGTAGGCGCCGTCAGGCGCGTCGCCGCGCTCGAAGGTCCTGGCCAGAACGACGGAACTGACCATCCCGGAGAAAGCGGCGAGCGCCTGGTGCAGCTCGTTATCCGCTCGGTAGGCCGCGTGGATGCGGTCCGTTACGTCAAAGCCGGCCTCCTTGCGCATGGTCTGCAGTTTGCTGACGACCTCGCGGGCATAACCCTCATGAATCAATTCAGCGGTCAGCGTTGTCACCAGGCCCACCGTGACGCCGCGGTTCTCCTGGGACACCAGGCCTTCTTTCTCGACGGCTTCGATCAGGACGTCGTCCCGCCCCAGTTCCGCCATCTCGCCGTCCAGGTCGAGCAGGAGGTTTTCGCCGCGGTTGAAAGCGGCCACCACAGCGGAACCATCGGCCTGGGCCAGCAGGGCGCTGACCCTGCCCAGCCGCTTGCCGAAGCGCGGCCCCAGGGTGCGCAGCTGCGGCTTCAGGCGGTAGGCGGTAAAGGCGTCCGCGTCGTCGGTAAAGACGATCTCCTTGACGTTGAGCTCATCCCCCGCCAGTTCCCTGTACGCCTCCCCCAGTTCCGCGCCCTTGACCAGCATCCGTGCCAGCGGCTGGCGCACTTTGAGGCCCGCCAGGCTGCGGCAGGCGCGGCCAAGCTGCACCACCTCAAGCAGGGAAGCCATCTGGCGCTCCATGTCCGGATCCATGAACGACGCTTCCCAGACCGGATAGTCGCACAAGTGGACAGATTCGAGCGCCTCCCCGTTCACTGAGCGCACGATGTTCTGGTAGATAGCCTCGGACATAAAAGGCGTAAAGGGGGCGGACAGGCGGGCGACAGTTTCCAGCACCGTGTACAGCGTCGCGAAAGCCGCTTCCTTGTCTTCCGCCATGCCGTTTCCCCAGAAGCGCGCGCGGCCGCGGCGGACATACCAGTTGGACAGGTCGTCCACCAGTTCGCTGATGGCGTTGGCGCTCTCAGGCACCTTATAGGCCGCAAGTCCCTCGTCGACGGTTTTGACGGTGGAATGCAGGCGGCTCAAGATCCATCTGTCCATGAGGGTCAGTCTGGCCTTTTCCAGCGGGTGCTCCCGGGGCACGAACCGGTCGATCTCGGCGTAGAGGACATAGAAGGCATAGGTGTTCCAGAGCGTGCTCATGTATTTGCGCTGCGCTTCGCTGACCGCGTCGTCGTAGAAACGGCTGGGCAGCCAGGGCGCGCCGGCGGTATAGAAGTACCAGCGCACGGCGTCCGCGCCGAACCTGTCCATCACGCCCCAGGGGTCGACCACGTTGCCCAGGTGTTTGGACATCTTGCGGCCGTCCTTGTCCTGCACATGGCCCAGCACCAGGCAGTTTTTGTAGGGTGCCTGGCCGAAGACCAGCGTGCCGATGGCGAGCAGGGAATAGAACCAGCCGCGCGTCTGGTCCACGGCTTCTGAAATGAAATCCGCCGGGAAGCGGTCCAGGAATTCCTGACTGTTTTCAAAGGGGTAGTGCCACTGCGCGAAAGGCATGGAGCCGGAGTCATACCAGCAGTCGATGACTTCCTTTGTGCGGTGCATGTCCCCTCCGCAGCGCGGGCATTTCAGCACCACCCGGTCAATGTAAGGCCGGTGAAGCTCCTTCAGGTCGTCCAGGGGGGCGACGCTCATCTTTTCCAGTTCTTCCCGGCTGCCGATGACGTGCTGGTGGCCTTCCCCGCAAATCCAGACCGGCAGCGGCGTGCCCCAGTACCGCTCACGGGAGAGCGCCCAGTCAAGGACGTTCTCCACAAAGTTGCCCATGCGGCCTTCCCTGATGTTTTCAGGGTACCAGGATACGCTGCGGTTGTTCCGGACCAGTTCGTCCCTCACCCCGGTCATGCGGATGAACCAGGTGGAGCGGGCGTAGTACATCAGCGGCGTATCACAGCGCCAGCAGTGCGGGTAGTTGTGCCTGTACAGCGCCTTTTTCTGCAGCAGCCCCAAGGTTTTCAGGCCCTCCATGATTTTGGGGTCCGCGTCCTTGATGAACAGACCCGCCCAGGGCGTTTCCTGCACAAATTTCCCCTGCGTGTCCACCAGCTGCACGAAGGGCAGGCCGTTCTCCCGGCCGATGCGGGCGTCGTCCTCGCCGAATGCCGGCGCGATGTGAACGATGCCCGTGCCGTCATTCAGCGAAACATAGCCGTCGCCGACGACGTAAAAAGCTTTCTCTTCCGGGCTGACCAGCGGCCAGAGCGGCTTGTACGCCATGCCCAGCAGCTGTTTCCCGGGGAAGGTTTCCAAAACCTGGATTTGCTGCAGGTCCTCTTCTGAGAAGAGGCTGGGGATCAGGGCGCTGGCCATGATCAGGGTATCGCCGCGCAGCCTGAAACGGCTGTATTCCTCTTTTTCGTTCACGCACAGCGCGACGTTGGACGGCAGGGTCCAGGGCGTGGTCGTCCAGGCCAGCAGGTATGTGTTCCGCTCACCCGCGACGGGGAAGCGGACGTAGGCGGAGTATTCTTCCACCTCCTGGTAGCCCTGGGCCACCTCATGGCTGGAGAGCGCCGTGCCGCAGCGCGGGCAGTAGGGCACCACCTTGTGCCCCTTGTACAGCAGCCCCTTGTCCGCGACCTGTTTCAGGCTCCACCAGATGGACTCGATGTAGCTGTCGTAATAGGTCACATAGGCCTTTTCCATGTCCACCCAGAAGGCGACCCGGTCGGACATCTCCTCCCACTCCTTCAGGTACTTCCAGACGGACTTCTTGCATTCCCGGATGAACGGCTCGATGCCATAGGCCTCGATCTGGTCCTTGCCGTCGATGCCCAGTTTCTTTTCCACCTCAAGTTCCACCGGCAGGCCGTGCGTGTCCCATCCGCCGATGCGGAACACCTCCCGGCCCTTCATGGAGTGGTACCGCGGGAACAGGTCCTTCATCGCGCGGGTGACGACGTGGCCGATGTGCGGCCTGCCGTTGGCGGTCGGCGGCCCCTCGAAAAAGGTGAAACGCTCACAGCCCTTGTTCCGGGCGAAGCTCTTCCCCATGATCCCGTTCTCTTTCCAGAATCGGGAGATCTCCTTTTCACGGGAGACAAAGTCCATGTCGCTTGTCACTCTCTGGTACATCCTGTTCCTCCAAAAAAAACCCGCCCCATTGGGACGGAAAATCCGCGGTACCACCCAGGTTGGCGCTCAGCGCCCGCTCTGACCCGGTAACGGCGGGCGGCCGTGAGGGATTGGCCCATGCTCCGGGGTGATCCGGCGCCGTTCGTCCTGCCGGGCTCGCACCCGCCCCGGCTCGCTTGCGGACTCTCTCCGGCGCCCGTCCCCTTCATCGCCCCTGCATTATGCACGAATACCCTGTAAAAGTAAAGTGCCGGGCGGCATGACTCATGGACCTCCCGCGGGGATCACGCGGGCCAGACCCTGGCCATGGATGTGCTGACGATGTTCACCGCCCGCTCAAAGGGGATCATGGAGAGGAAGCGTTCAAAAGGCTCCGCCAGCACCGGACCCTCAAACCCCGCCTTCTCAAGCCCCGCGAAGAACTCGGCGATGTTGATCACCCCGGTCGTCCCGGGCAGCCGGCGCACCAGGTCTTCCTGCTCCCCGTCGGTGACGTTGGGCGGCGCGTCCATCACGTGCGCGCAGACGATCCCGTTCGGTACGGCGAGCTTGTCGAAATCCTCAAACTTCTGACCTGCCATGTGCCAGTGATAGGCGTCCGCCAGGATGCCGCAGTTCATGGTGCCGATGGCGCCGCAGAGTTCCAGCATCCCGTCCAGTGTATGGATGAATTCGTGCCTGGCGTTCTTCCGCAGCGTTTTGGGTCCGATGAACTCCAGCCCAAGCAGCATGCTGTGGTCCTTGAGCATATTGGCGGCGACGCCGAGCCTCCTGCGGTGCTGTTCAAAATTCTCCTGATAGGATAGGTGATCATGGAAGGGAATGATCCAGGTGATGCAGCGGTCGATACCGACTTTTCGCGCGAAGTCCAGATAGGTGGGCAGCTTCGCGATACCCTCCCGGAATTCCTGCTCGCCCTTGCGGAATTCCACCGGCAGGCTGAAGCCAGCGGGCCTCAGGCCATATTCCTGCAGTTTCTCCGCAGTCCTTCCCGTATCCCCTGCAAAGTCCAAAGACGCCTCAAACCAGTACCCCTCAAACCCGTGCCGTTTGGTGACCTCCGCCGCGTCCAGGAACGCCAGGCTGTGACCGATGCTGCCGGGCGCCAATGCCTTGTAAAACATCATTTTCCCCTTTCTTTCGTGCCCAATCTGCCTGATGCGGGAAATAAGCTCAGGCGCGCATGAAGCGGATCTGCGCCTCGCACAGCGCCCTGTAGCGGCCGCCCGGCAGGCGGACCAGTTCCTCATGGCTGCCCTGCTCGACGACCCTGCCGTCTTCGACG
>CAZJCB010000081.1:0-9447 GCA_964544245.1 uncultured Christensenella sp. | reverse complement strand
TTTAGCGAGGACGAGCCGGCGTTGACTATTAAGATTTTCATCCCTGAAACCTCCGATTTTTCTTGCCATCAGTATACTTCATCAGCAAAGAAATGAAAAGCAAAAGAATACTGATATTGAAAAACCCTTGTCTGGCAAGGGTTTGGCGGAGAGTCAGGGATTTGAACCCTGGGAACGCTATTAACGTTCACACGATTTCCAGTCGTGCGCCTTAGACCACTCAGCCAACTCTCCATTTCGGCGCTGGCTAATAATATACCACAGAAACCCTTGTCCGTCAACGAGAAACTTGACAGGTTTTCACCCTTCCAGCATAATGATTTCCGGTTAAGGAGGGGTTTCATGCGCAGAGTGTCCGCCGTGTTGGATGGCAGCCTGGCAAAGCGCCGCCGCGTTGAGCCGGGCGATATTCTTTTAGCGATCAATGGAGAACCTGTCCTTGACGAGATTGATTACCAGGCACTGACCGCGAACAGGCATGTCAGGATGCTGGTCCGGAAACCTGACGGCGCCGAGCGGGAAATCAACTTCATCAAAGCTGACTCTACCCCGCTTGGCATACAGTTTGATGACTCGATCATCGGCAATCCAAAGACCTGCGGCAACAACTGCATTTTTTGTTTTGTAGAGCAAATGCCACCGGGTATGAGAAAATCACTGTATATAAAGGACGATGACTGGCGCCTGTCCCTGCTGATGGGGAACTTTATCACATTGACGAACATCGGTGAAAGGGAGTTCTCCAGGATCATTAAAAGAAAAGCCAGCCCCTTGTATATTTCCGTCCACGCGACTGATATGGCTCTGCGTACGCGCATCCTGGGTAACAGGAACGGCGCCTTGCTGATGGAGCGGCTGGAACGGCTGAAAGAAGCGGGGCTTTCTTACCATCTTCAGTTGGTCCTCTGCCCCGGGCTCAATGACGGCACGAACCTCGAACAATCGCTCCGTGATTTGTTGGCCTTGCGTCCCGCTGCCCTCTCTGCCGCGGTGGTACCGGTCGGGCTGACCCGCTATCGGGAAGGTCTGTCCCCCATCCGTCCCTATACCCGTAATGAAGCGGCTGACGTCCTCCGGATCTGCGATGCCTTTCAACAGGAAGCGCTTGATTTATACGGCACGCGGTTTGTATTCCCGGCGGATGAGTTTATCAGCATTGCCGGCGCGCGTTTGCCGGATGCCGGGAGTTATGAGCATTATGCGCAGGTTGAAAATGGTGTCGGCATGCTGCGGCAGTTCGAGGAAGAACTGAAGGAAGCGTTCGAAGCCTTCGGGTCATCCGCATTCCCAATACCTGAGAAGACAGTCCTCCTTCCATGCGGGACCGCCCTTGAGCCCTACTTGAAGGAATGGATATGCCAATATGCCCCGCCTCAAGTCAGGGCAGAAGTCTTCCCGGTCCGAAATGAATTTTTTGGCGAAACAGTGACCGTTACAGGGTTGATTTGCGCAAGGGACCTTGTCAACCAGCTTACCGGCATCAGCGCTGACGAAGTCCTGATTGTTGACACCATGCTCAACAGCGAACGGACGCTTTTCCTTGATGACATGAGCCCCGCAGATGTCCAGCGCGCGCTGGGGATACCTGTCCGGGTTTTTCATAACACCGGCGGGGATTTTTTCCTGGCGCTGACCAGCGCCGACCCTTCCACGACAGAAACGGAGAACGAATAGGTTGACCAAACCGCTTGTCGCCATCATTGGCCGGCCCAATGTCGGGAAATCGACATTTTTCAACGTCATTGCAGGGCAGCGCATCGCGATCGTCGAAGATATCCCCGGCGTGACCCGGGACCGCATCTACGCGGACACCCTTTGGAACGGCCGTACGTTTACGCTGATCGATACCGGAGGGATCGATACGCAAAGTGATGATGTGCTCTTGTCCCAGATGCGCCGCCAGGCTGAAATCGCGATTGAGACGGCTGATTTGATCTGCTTCTTCATTGACGCCCGGTCTGGGATGACCCTGCAGGATGAGGAAATCGCCGACATCCTGAGGCGGTCCCAAAAACCAGTCCTGCTGGTCGTCAATAAGCTGGACCATGACGGGCTCACTGATTCCCTATATGAAGGCTATGCCCTCGGCCTGGGCGATCCGATCGGGATTTCAAGCACGAACATGCTGGGCCTGGGGGATCTTCTGGATGAGATTGTCAAACGGCTTCCTCCTGAACAGGGGGCCGGTGATGATTCTGCCGCTCCCATCGTCAACCTTGCGATCGTTGGCCGCCCCAACGTAGGCAAGAGCAGCCTCACCAACCGTCTGCTGGGTGAAGAACGCGTCATGGTCAGCGACATCCCCGGTACGACACGGGACGCGATTGATACCCTATTTGAGCACCTGGACGGTACCCTGTACAATATCATCGATACCGCCGGCATCCGCCGTAAGCGTGCCATTGAAGAGGAAAGCGTGGAGCGATACAGCGTTCTGCGCAGCATCGCAGCCATCCATCGCTGCGACGTCGCCATTCTGATCATTGACGCGCTGGATGGGGTGACAGAACAGGACATGCGCATCGCGGGCATTATCCGAGATGAAGGAAAAGCCGCGATCATCGCAGTCAACAAGTGGGACGCTCTTGACAAGGAGACAGGCACGCTTGAAAAATACCGCCTTGACGTGATGGACAAACTGAAGTTCCTGAGTTACGCCCCGATCCTGTTCATTTCGGCCATGACCGGCCAACGCGTCACACAGGTATGGGAAACGGTATCCCTTGTCTACGCCCAGGCGGGCAAACGGATCCCTACCGGTATGCTCAACGAACTGCTGGGCGAAGCGCAGCTGAGCCTGCAGCCACCGATGGAAGGCGGGCGCCGGCTGAAAATTTACTATGCCACACAGCAGGGGGTCTTTCCCCCATCCTTTATCCTGTTTATCAACAATGCCGACCTGATGCATTTCGCCTATGAGCGTTACCTGGAAAACCAAATCCGCAAGACCTTTGATTTTACCGGAACACCAATCCGCTTCATCCTGCGGGAAAGGGAGAAGGAGGGGGCACAATGACACCGCTTCAATACTTATTGATTGTCGCCGTGGCCTATTTGCTCGGGAGCTTTTCGAGCGGTATTTTTCTTGCGTCCCTCCAGGGCAGGGACATCCGGGCCGAAGGGAGCAAAAGTTCCGGTGCCACCAACGTGACCCGGGTCCTTGGCATCAAACTTGGTTTATTGACCTTTGCCGGAGATTTTTTGAAAACCGCCCTTGCGGTTGCTTTTGGCCGGCTCATCAGCGACCAGTCCGGAGCGATGGCGGCCGGGATATTTGCCGTCGCCGGGCACAATTGGCCTGTCTATTACCAGTTCAGGGGCGGGAAAGGCATCGTATGCTCCGCCACTGTGCTGCTTCTCATCTTCCCCGTTGAGGCGTTGCTTTCCGCTGCCCTGTTCTTTGCTGTCACCATAGCAAGCAAATTCGTATCCCTGGGCAGCCTTGCTCTGCTCCTGTCAGGCGTGATACTGCTTACGTCCTTCAAAGGCTTTATTCCGGCGGGCCTTTGGGCGCTTGTTCTGTTCCTGCTGGCGGTTTACCAGCACCGGTCCAATATCACCAGGCTCATCAAGGGCGAAGAGAACAGGTTCAGCCTGAAGAAACGCTGAAGACAGCAAGGCCGCTCAAGTATTCCCTGCCGCAATCCAACCGGCAAGGTCAATGTCTGCCAGTGATTCGGCAGAAAGATGCGCCCCGGGATGGTTTTTCGCCGCTCCGACGGCCAACACCTTCATGCCCGCGTTCAGCGCAGCCTCCACGCCAGCGTCCGCGTCCTCCACCACCAGGCAGTCATCCGCGGGGATATCCAGAAGCTCGGCAGCGAGCAGAAAAACATCCGGCGCGGGCTTGCTTCTCTTGATTTGGTTGCCGTCCGCGACCGCGTCAAACAGGTCCCCGATTCCTGTACGCTCAAGGATTGTTGGGGCGTTCCTGCTGGATGAACCTATTGCGGTTTTGATCTCCGCTTTTCGCAGCGACTTGACCGTTTCCAACGCGCCGGGCAGCAACGCGGTTTCGCCCAGTTGAAGGATCAACTGGACATAATAATCATTCTTCCTGGCAGCCATCGCCTGCTTTTCATCGTCTGTATAGACTTTTTTAGCTTTTTCCAGGATGATTTGAAGGCTCTCCATCCGGCTGACACCGCGCAGGCGTTGGTTGACAGTCCGGTCGAATTCAATCCCCTCTTCGTCTGACATCCTTTTCCAGGCCCTGTAGTGGCAGTCGTCCGTGGTTACCAGCACGCCGTCCAGGTCGAAAATGACTGCCTGTATCATGCGTTCGTCCCCTTTACTGTTCATATCAATGTGAAGAAACTGACCTGGTTCGTGTCGGTCAATCCGTTCAGGGCGCCGCTTTCCTTGAGCAGCTCAATGGCTGAACTGCTGATTTTCGCCTTATCTTTCAAGTCCTCCACGGAGATGAAACCTTCTGCGCGCACAGCCATAATGCCCTGCGCGGCGCTTTCCCCAAAACCCGGAAGGGAAGTAAAGGGGCATCGCAGCGCTTCGCCTTCTATCAGGAATCGGTTGATATCGCTCTTGAAGAGGTCGACCGGCAGGAAGGAATACCCCCGCAGCCCCATCTCAAGGACCAGTTCCAGAATGACGATTTCCTTTTCATTCTTGTCGGTCAATTCCCTCTGGCCGAGTTTATAAAGCGCATCAAGGTCTTCGCGGATGAAAGAGACCGGCCTGGCCATTCTCAGCGCGTTGAACTCCTTTCCCCTGATGGAGAAATACGCCGCATAATAAACCAGGGGTTTGTACACTTTGAACCAGCCGACGCGCAGCGCCATGGTGACATAGGCGACCGCGTGACCCTTCGGAAACATATAGGCGATTTTCCAGCAGCTTTTGATGAACCAGTCCGGTACCTCATGTTCGCGCATATCCTGTTCCATCGCGGTGGTCAGCCCCCGGCCCTTGCGGACGCTTTCCATGATGTCAAAGGCCATCTTGCTGCTCAGGTTCCTGTCAATGAGCGCAGTCATGATGTCTTCACGCGTGCAGATGCACTCCGCCAGGGTAGCTGTACCCGACAGGATCAGATCCCTTGAGTTCCCTGCCCACACCTCGGTGCCGTGGGAAAGTCCGGATATCCGGATGAGGTCCGCCATGGAACCTGGCTGCGTTTCATCCAGGATACCCCTGACAAAGGGAGTTCCGAATTCCGGGATACCCAGGGTGCCCGTGCTGGAGCCCAGCTGCTCCCGGCTCAGCCCGAGCGCCTCAGGCGACCTGAAAAGGGACAGCACGTTCCTGTCGTCCAGCGGGATATCCTGATACCTGATGCCGGACAAGTCCTCCATCAGGCGGATCATAGTCGGATCATCATGTCCCAGGACGTCCACTTTGACCAGGATGTCGTGCATCGATGCGAAATCATAATGTGTGGTAATGGCCGGCGAAGTCTGGTCGTTCGCCGGACGCTGGATGGCAGTGAACTGATTGATCTCATAGGCTTTGGGCAGAATGACCATGCCACCTGGGTGTTGGCCTGTCGTCCGCTTGACCCCGATGCATCCGTGCGCCAGCCTGGTCTTCTCCGCCTGGGAAACCTGCATCCCGCGCTCTTCCAGATATTTCAGCACATAGCCAAAGGCGGTCTTTTCCTGCAGCGTGCCGATCGTACCCGCCCGAAATACATAGCCCTGGCCAAACAGTTCCTCGACATAGGCGTGGGCGGTGGACTGGTATTCGCTGCAGAAGTTCAGGTCAATGTCCGGGACTTTGTCCCCTTCAAAGCCAAGGAAAACCTCAAACGGGATGTCATACCCGTCTTTTCGCATCGCGCCGCCGCATCTCGGGCACATTTTGTCCGGCAAGTCGCTCCCGGCCTGGCAGGCGGGCGGCACGTCAAAATCCGACGTCTTGCACGAGGGGCACAGGTAATGCGGCGGCAGTGGGTTCACCTCCGTGATGCCGCACATGGTGGCTACAAAGGAGGAACCGACCGAACCGCGGCTGCCTACCATATAGCCGTCATCCTGGGACTTTTTGACGAGTTTCTGGGCGATGCTGTAAAGCGTCGCGTACCCGTAACCAATGATCGCGCTCAGTTCTTTTTGAAGGCGGTCGTTGATGATCCCCGGGAGCGGGTCGCCATACAGGCTGACGGCGTTGCTGACGGCGGTCTGGCGGATGCTGTCCTCCGCGTCTTCCCAAACCGGCGCAAAAGTCGTCTTGTTTTCCGGGTGGACGGGATACAGCGAGATTTCGCCGACCCTACCCGCTATCCAGGCGGGGTTGTCAACCACGATTTCCCGCGCTTTCCCTTCACCCAGCCAGGAAAAATCATCCAGCATCTCGTCGGTTGTCTTGAAGAACAGCGGCGGCTGATCGTCACAGCCGGACTTTTCCATCGGCAGGCTGTTCTTGATGATGGAGCGGAAAATGGCGTCTTCAGGGTCCAGGAAATGCACATCCCCTGTCGCTACAACCGGGATGGCCAGTCGCTCTCCCAGTGTAATGATCGCCTGGTTTATTTCGCGCAGTCGGTTCTGGTCTGCGATCTTTCCTGAACTGAGCAAATGGGCGTGGTTGGCTTCCGGCTGAACCTCAAGGAAATCATAGAACTTGGCGATGCGTTCCACTTCCTGGGCGGTTTTCTTCTCGGCTACCACCTGAAAGACTTCGCCCTCCCAACAGGCGCTGCCCAGCAGCAATCCCTCTCGGTACTTGATGATCTGGTCCCGGGGCAGCAGCGGTTCATGATAATAATGGCGCAGGTGGGACAGCGACACCAGGCGGTTCAGATTTCTCATCCCTTGCTGGGAGGTGACAAACAGGGTGATGTGGTGGCGGTGGTTGCGGTTATACCCTGTAATGACCTCGTTGACGTCCTTGAGCGTGCCAGCGCCTTTTTCCTGTGCCTCAGCCAGCATTTTTGCCAGGCACTGCGCTGTAGCGGTCGCGTCATGCACGGCGCGGTGCGCGTTCTTCAAACTGACACCAAGATGCCGGCACAGGTCCGTCAGACGGTAACGCTTCAGCTTTGGATAGAGCTTTTGGGCGAACGCCAGCGTGTCAAGCTGCGGGTAATCGAACTCTTTTCCGATTCGTGACAATTCGGCGCTGAGAAACGCCATGTCAAAGCTGGCGTTATGCGCTGCCAGGGGCCTGTTACCGATGAAGTCCATCAGTTTCGGCAATGCTTCTCCCGCGTCAGGCTGGTCCTGGAGCATGTAATCCTTGATCCCGGTGATCCTGATGATATCGGCGCTGAGGGGGACGCCTGGATTGACCAGGGTGGAAAAGGAGTCCATGATCTGTCCATTTTCAAGCCTGACCGCGCCGATTTCAATGATGCGGTCAGCCTGAGGGTTCAACCCTGTCGTTTCAAAATCAAGCACGACAATCGCTTCTTCAAGTTTCGCGTCGCTTGGGGAAAGAACAATGCCGGTATCGTCCATCATTGTGCCTTCCATCCCTGGGATCAGCTTGATTTTGTGCTTCCTGGCTGCCGCGAAGGCCTCGGGGAATGCCTGGACGACCGCGTGGTCTGTCAGAGCGATTGCGCGGTGTCCAAATTCCGCTGCCCGCTTGACCAGGTCCGCCGCCGACACAAGCCCGTCCATATAGCTCATGTGGGTATGGGCATGCAGTTCGATCCGCTTCTTCTCAGCCTTATCCTCCCTTTGGGGCAGTTCAAAGGCGTTGACGTCCCTGACCATGATGGTCAGCACGTTGTCATAGCTGTCCATCTGGCATTCGCCGCGCACCTTCAGTCCCTCGCCCGGCTTGATTCGGCTGAGGATCTCCTCGGTTTTTTTCTTTTCCTGCTCCGGGTCGCTGACAGGCAGGTCGTCGCTTCTGAATCCGTTCCTTTTGGTTCCCAGAAAAACCTTGCAGGCGATACTGTCCGTGTTGTCCGAGAGGACAAACAGCAGGAGGACCGAGTCACTCTTCTGGATGTTCCTTCGATCCACGCTGACGACTTTTCCGGCTACGGTGACCCTGCCGGACAGTTCGCTGAGGCCTTTGATGCTGACAGGCTCCGCTGCAATGCTGCCGCCTATGATCTTTCTGTTCTTTTTCCGTGCAGGTGTCTTAAATACAGATTCGGGCAGCGGTTCAGCCGGGTGCGCGGGCTGCTCAGCCAGCAGCTCGTTTTCCCTTTTCCTTTCGGCGATCTGGTACTCAAGGCGCTTCTCGATGTCCTGCTGAAGGCGCAGTGCAATCGCTGGCCTGATCAGGAAAACGTCATAGATCGCCGCCGCGAGCTTGCCCTTGACGTCCTGGCGGTTCATGTACTCATAAGCGAATTGATTTGGCAGGCTCAGCACGATGCCGTCCTTTTCCGCAAGCCACTGGACGGCATTGATGTAGGGGGTCATGGCCGGATAATGTTTTAGCAGAATGGATTTGAAAACCGGCGAATACTTGGCTGGCTCCCTGAGAAAATCATCCCCGAGTTCCGGGGAGGCGACGCGTAGCGAGATGCTCATCTGCGGGAAGGTCCGGCGCAGCAGCCTCCTGATGATCGCGAACTGGTGCTCGCCGACCAATACCTGCGAAGTAAAAAACGCTGTGGCACTCTTGCTGCCCAGATTGTAGTCGACGTATTCCAGGCGAACCTTGCCTTCCAGTTCAGGCAGCGACTTGAAGATTTCCTCCAAAAATGACTGCCTGTTCATGGCTGTACCTGGGCCGATTGTAATTTTTTTACCAATTCGTCGACCATCCTCATCAATTCCGGTACCGGGTCGCCCGTCACCTTTTTAACAAACTCACCCCTCAGGTACAGCGCGCTCCCGTTTTTCCCGCCGCACAGCGCGATATCGGCGCCCTTTGCCTCGCCGGGCCCGTTGACCACGCAGCCCATCACGGCGATTTTCAGGGGGACTTTGATGTGCTTCGTCCCCTCTTCCACCGCGCGCGCGATCTCTTCGATGTTCACCATGGTTCGCCCGCAGGTCGGACAGGAAATCAACTCGACGCCGCCCGACAGCCCCAACGCGCGCAGGATGTTCATCGCGGCCTTTGGCTCCTCAAGCGGCGAGCCGGTGAGCGAAATGCGGACCGTGTCCCCGATGCCGTCCAGGAGCAGCGCGCCGACCCCGATGGCGGATTTGATGGTTCCCTGCCCCGGCAGGCCGGCTTCCGTAACGCCCAGGTGCAGCGGGTAATCAAAGGTCCTGGAAGCCAGGCGGTATGCATCCACCGTCAGGCGTACGTCGCTGGCTTTCAGCGATAGAACAATGTCAGAAAAGCCGGCCTTCTCCAGCAGGCGAACGTGGCCCACGGCGCTGTCAACCAGCCCCTTGGCGGTCACTCCCCCGTCCCTTGCCAGGATATCCTTTGGCACCGAACCGGAATTGACCCCGATACGGATCGGCACCCTATGTGCTTTCGCGCTGTCGGCAACCGCGCGGACCTCATTCTCGTCGCGCAGGTTGCCGGGGTTGATGCGCAGCTTGTGGATGCCGTTCTCGATTGATCGGA
>CAZJCB010000080.1:0-9577 GCA_964544245.1 uncultured Christensenella sp. | reverse complement strand
TCATCTTCTCCCACTGCTCCGGCTACAAGAACAACGGCGTCAACTTCAACAACTATTTCGGCCGCATCTACCAGGCGCGCTACCTGGCCGGCATCGCGGCGGGCCTGAAGACGCAGACGGGCAAAATCGGCTACGTCGCCGCCTGGGCTGACAACGCCGAGGTCAACGGCGGCATCAACGCCTTCGCGCTGGGCATTCAGTCCGTCAACCCCGAAGCGGTCGTATACGTCAAGTACATCAGTTCCTGGTTTGACCCGACGCTGGAAAAACAGACCGCGGTCGCCCTGCTCTCCCTCGACTGCGACGTCATCGCCCAGCACGTGGATACCTCCATGCCCCAGGTGGCCGCCCAGGAAGCCGGCAAGTTCGGCTGCGGCTACAACACCGACATGACCCCCGCCGCGCCGGACGCCCACCTGACCGCCCCCATCTGGCACTGGTCCAGCGTGTACACCGCGCAGGTCAAGGACGTCATGAACGGCACCTGGCTGCCCAACAACTACTTCCTGGGCCTGCAGGAAAACATGGTGGACATCTCCCCCCTGTCCAAGAACGTGGCAGAAGGCACGGCGGAGAAGATTGAAGAAGCCCGCGCCCGCATCCTCTCGGGCGGGTGGGACGTCTTCACCAGCCCCATCTACAGCAACACCGGCGAACTGGTGGTCAAGGAAGGCGAAGCCCTCAGCGACGCGGACATCACGGGCGGCCTGATGACCACCCTGCTGATCAAGGGCGTCGAAGTCAAATAGTTCAGGTTTTCAATTTTGGCGGGGCTGCCCGAAGGATGACAGCCCCGCCTTTCATCTGTCAAAACGGCGGCGGATATGGTATAAAAGAACCGTTTTCCCATGCAGACCGGAAGGAGACGCGTAAAGAGTGAGCAAGGCGCCCGCGATACGGCTCATCGGCCTGACCAAGTGCTTTGACCGCGTGACCGCCTGCGACAGGATCGACCTTGAGGTCAGGCGGGGCGAGATCCTGGCGCTGCTGGGCGAGAACGGCTCCGGCAAGACCACGCTGACCAACATGCTCTCCGGCATCTACCAGCCGGACGCCGGGAAGATCCTGCTGGACGGAGAGGAAGCCTCCATCCGCTCCCCCCGCGACGCCATCCGCCTAGGCATCGGGATGATCCACCAGCATTTCAAGCTGGTGGAAGTCCTCAGCGCAAGGGAGAACATCCTGCTGGGGCAGGCCGGGCTGATCAGGCTCCTGCCGGAAGAAGCGGTCAGGACCTTCGGCATGAGGGTCGACCTGGACAAGAAGGTCTACAGCATGTCCGTCAGCGAAAAGCAGTCGGTCGAAATCCTCAAGGTGCTGTGCCGCGGCGCGGACAAACTGGTCCTGGACGAGCCGACCGCCGTGCTCACGCCCCAGGAGATCCTGAACCTGTTTGACACGCTGGACAGGATGCGCGGGGAAGGCAAGGCCATCATCATCATCACCCACAAGCTCGACGAGGTGATGGCGATCTCGGACCGCGTCACCGTGCTGCGCCGCGGGCAGAACGCGGGCACGGTGAACACCAATGACACCGACCGCTACAGCCTGACGGAGAAGATGGTGGGCCGTCCCATCGACCTGGAGGTGCGCCGCGCGGAAGCCCCGATGGGCCAGCCGCTGCTGAAGGTACAGCAGCTCAGCGCGCGGGACCCCGGGGGCAGGCCCTTGATCCAGGACATCAGCTTTACCTTAAGGGGCGGTGAGATCCTGGGTGTCGCCGGCGTCGCGGGCTCCGGCCAGAAAGCGCTGTGCGAGATCATCGCGGGGCTTGAAAAGCCTTCCAGCGGTTCCGTTTTCATGGAGGGGCAGCGCATTGACGGGCTGAGCCCCAGGGAGATCATCCGCCGCGGGGTTTCCATGGCCTTTATCCCCGAGGACAGGCTGGGGATGGGGCTGGTGGGCGGGATGAACATCCCCGACAACCTGCTGCTGAAGACCTACCGCGACCAGAAGGGCTTCCTCCTTAAGCGCAGGGGAGCAAGGGAGGACGCGGCCAGGATGGTCAGGCAGCTGAACATCGTGACCCCGGGCCTGAACACCCGGCTGAGCAAGCTGTCCGGGGGCAACGTGCAGAAAGTGCTCCTGGGCCGTGAAATCAGTCTGAGCCCCCGCGTCCTGATCACCGCCTACCCGGTGCGCGGCCTGGACATCGGCGCGTCCATGACGATCTATGACATGCTCAACGTGCAGAAAAGGAAGGGCGTGGGCATATTGTTTGTGGGCGAGGACCTGGACGTGCTGCTGGGCCTGTGCGACCGCATCATGGTGCTGTGCGCGGGGCGTGTGAGCGCGATCGTGGAAAGCCGTTTCGCGACCAAAGCCTTGCTTGGCATGAAGATGACGGGGCTGAAAACCGACAAGGAGGACGAGTATGCCTAAACGCCCCCTGATTTCAGCCCACCTTGTCCAGCGGGGGGAGATGCCCAGGTTGTACGCCTGGGGATACCGCCTGCTGGCCGTCCTCTTCGCGCTGGCCGCCGGGGGCGTTTTCCTGGCGGCGCTGGGCTACAGCCCCCTGAGCGTCTACGGCACAATGCTCAAAGGCGCGCTGGGCAGCCCCGGGATGCAGAAGGAGACCATCAAGCTGGCCATCCCCCTGGCGCTGACCTCCCTGGGCGTGCTGCTGGCCTTCAAGATGCGCTTCTGGAACATCGGCGCCGAGGGACAGATCGCGGCCGGAGCGATCGCCGCGAGCTATTTCGCCTATTTCCAGGCGCACCTGCCCTCCGCCGTCCTGCTGCCCCTGATGGCCCTGGCCGGCATCCTGGCCGGCGGGCTGTGGGGGCTGATCCCCGCCTGGTTCAAGACGCGCTTTGGCACCAACGAAACGCTGTTTACCCTGATGCTCAACTACATCGTCATGCACTTCATCACCTACCTGCGCGAGGGGCCCTGGCGCGACCCCTCCGGCGGCTTTGCCGCCACACCGCGCTTCCCCAAAGTGGCGCGGCTGCCGGAGCTGCCCTTCCCCTTTGTCGGCAGCATCCACATCGGCTGGATCGTCACCCTGGTGATGGTCGTGCTCCTGTTCCTCTACCTGCGCTATACCAAGCAGGGGTATGAGATCGCCGTGGTGGGCGAAAACGAGCGCACCGCGCGCTACGCGGGCATGCCGGTCAGGAAGATCGTGCTGCGCACCATGTTCCTCTCCGCCGGGATCTGCGGGCTGGCCGGGATGCTGCAGGTCGCCGGGCCGGACCGCCAGTTGACGGACGCCGTGGCCGGCGGCCGCGGCTTTACCGCGGTGAGCGTCGTCTGGCTCGCCCGCCTGTCCCCCTTCGGGTCGCTGGCCGTGGCCTTCCTGTTTTCCGTCATGCAGAAGGGCTGCAGCATGATGCAGACGGAATACCGCATCCCGGCCTCGATGTCGGACATCCTGCAGGGCATCATCCTCTTTTGTGTGCTGGGGGCGGAGTTCTTCCTTCAGTACCGCGTCATCAGGCGCAGGGAGGCGGTCGCGTGACGGGATTTGCGGACCAGGCGACCGCGTTCCTGTACGCGGCGATCCTGGCCAGCGTGCCGCTGCTGTACGGCACCCTGGGCGAGATCCTGACCCAGAAAGCCGGGAACATCAACCTGGGTGTGGAAGGCATGATGTACCTGGGCGCGATTTTCGGCTTCCTGGCGGGTTACAGGACGGATTCGCTCGCCCTGACGCTGCTGTCGGGCCTGCTGGCAGGCGCCGCGGGCGCGGGCATCTATGCCTTCCTGACCGTGACCCTCAAGGCAAACCAGAACGTATCCGGCCTCACGCTGACCATTTTCGGGACAGGCGTGGCGAACTTCCTGGGCGAGAAGGCCAAGCTGAACGCGCCGGTCGGGACGGTTTTCATGTCGGACAGATTAAGGGCCCTGATGGCGCCGATGGACCTGGGCGCGCTCAGCCGCATCCCCGTCCTGGGGACGCTGCTGTTCCAGCACAGCGTCGTGACCTATCTGGCGCTGATCCTGGGCGTCGGGATGCATTTCTATCTCAGGCGAAGCCGCCTGGGGCTGAACCTGCGCGCGGTGGGCGAGAACCCGGCCGCGGCGGACGCCATGGGGGTGCCGGTCAGCGCCTACAAGTACGCCCACATCCTCATCGGCGGAGGCCTGTGCGGCCTGGGCGGCGTCTATATCAGCATGGTGACCTGCCTGGGCAACTGGCAGCCCAACATCGTCGCGGGCCAGGGATGGATCGCGATGGCGCTGGTCATCTTCGCTTCCTGGAAGCCGACGCGCGCCATCCTGGGCAGCCTGGTGTTCGGCGCCCTGTCCGTCCTGCGGCTGTACATCCCCAAATCAGTCGTCGACATCCCGGCCGCCCTCTTCTCCATGCTGCCCTTCCTGTTCACTTGCCTGGTGCTGGTCGTTTCCAGCATCCGGATCAGGCGGGAAAACCAGCAGCCTGCCGGATGCGGGGTCAACTATTTCCGGGAGGAACGCTGAGTTGGCAATAGCGCTGGAAGCGCTGAAAGCGCGGATTGACAGCCTGCTGAAGGAAAAAGGCAGCGTCCTCATCGCCATTGACGGCCCCTGCGGCGCGGGCAAATCCACGCTGGGGGAAGCATTGCTTCAAGCCTATGGGCAGACAGGCGCCGCGCTGTTTCACATGGACGATTTCTTCCTGCAGCCGCGCCAGCGGACCCGGGAACGGCTTTCAGAGCCGGGCGGCAACGTCGACCGGGAGCGTTTCGCGAAAGAAGTGCTGCTGCCGCTGCGGTCCGGGCAGCCCTTCACCTATCGCAGGTACGACTGCGGGAGCGGCGCGTTCGTCCAGGTGCAGGCCCGGCCAGCCAGGCTGAGCGTCGTGGAGGGGGTGTACAGCCTGCACCCCGAACTTCGGGCAGCCTATGACCTCAAAGTTTTTCTGGACATCGGCAGTCAGGCGCAGAAGGAACGGCTGAAAAGGCGCGTGACGCCGGAAAAATTCCAGCGGTTCCTGGACGAGTGGATCCCGCTGGAAGAGCGGTACTTCGAATCATTCAGGGTCAGGGAAGCCGCGGACCTCCTGATCAGTAAATAGGCAACATAACGCTATTACAGTAAATAGACAGTATCAGAACAGCGCTGAAAGGGCCAGGAGATATTGCCCGGCGTAATACAGGGTGATGCAGGTCCTGTCAAAGGAAGGCGCTTCCGGCCTGATGAGCCGGAAGGCGATCATGGCGTCTGAAACAACGAAGAAGGCCGCGCCGATAATGCTCAGCGGGGGCTGCGCCAACGACAGGGACAGCATGGCCCCGATGACCAGCGCGTAGGCAAAATATGGAAGGATGATGAAGGGAACCCTGGCACGCAGGAAATACGCTGCGAAGGCCAGCGACAGCGCAAGCGTCAGGAAAACGAAGAGTGACGGGAGTCCCGGCGGATCGCGCAGGACAAAGGAAACGATGTAGGCCATATGCCCCAGGCCAAACAGCGCCATCCCGAACGTAAAGCGCAGTTCCAGCGCCACGTCCGCCGCGGCGCAGAGCAGCAGGCCCGCCGCCAGCGCGAGGGCAAACGCCTGCCCTGACCGGGAATAGGCGTACAGCGCCAGGAGGACGGCCGCGAAAGTCGCCAGACCCTTGAACGCCAGGGCCGCCTGCCTGCCATACCATCCCTTTTCCTTTGACAGCTGGAATCCCAGTCCCGTCGCCGCCATCAAGAGCAGGATGGCCAGGGCAAACCCGGAATTATTGCTCATCCGTGGCGAGCCTTTCCGAAGGCATCGTCCCCGGTTTTTCCGCAAAGCTGTCCATCCGTTCCTGCGCGCGGCGGCGCCAGCGGCCGTAGCGGTAGGCGAGCAGGTTGACGGCCGCACCCACGACCCAGGTGGCCAGCATGGCGTAATACAGGGACTCCGGCCGGCCCAGCGGGACTTCCGGCGTCCTGGTCAGGCGGACCAGCAGATAGGACAGCGGCACCCGCAGGGCGACGGACACCAGGATGGAGATCCACATCGGGGTCACGGCGTCGCCCGCGCCGCGCATGACGCCGGAGAGGCTCTGGATGACCGCCATGCCGACAAAGCCGACGGAGAGGATCTTCAACAGGTTCATCCCCAGGTCAATGATGTGCTGCGTATGGGTGAACAGGCTCATGATGGACCGGCCGAAGAACAGCACGGCGCTTGTCATCACGACAGCGACGCCGACCGCCATCAGGGTTCCCTGCTTCGCTCCCTTCTGCGCGCGGTCCAGCCGCCTGGCGCCGATATTCTGGCCGGTGAAGGTGGTCATGGCCATGCCGAAGGAAAAATTGGGCATCATCGCGAAGCCGTCCACCCGCATCGCAATGACGGCGGTGGCGACAAAGTCCGGCCCGAAACTGTTCTGCAGGCGCTGTACCATGATCATCGCCATGGAGAAGATGGCTTGGGTGATGCCGGAGGGCATGCCCAGGCGCAGGATGTCCTTAACCGTCTCCCGGCGCAGCTTCATCGTGTGCCGGCTGATGTCAAAAATCGCCTGCATGCGTGAAATCTTGAAGTAGCACAGCACCGCCGAAATCATCTGGGACAGGATGGTGGCCAGCGCCACGCCGGGCACGCCCCAGCCGAAGCCGATGACGAACCACAGGTCCAGCGCGATGTTCAACGCGCTGGTGATCAGCAGGAAGCCCAGCGCGGAAAAGCTGTCCCCCAGCCCGCGTAAAATGCCGGAGAGGATGTTGTAAAACGTGAAGCCCAGGATACCGGCAAAGTAGATCTGCAGGTAGCTGATGGCGTCGCGGATGATTTCCTCCGGCGTGTGCAGCGCCCTTAAGATCAGAGGGGAGAAAAACCACCCCAGCGCCATGATGACCAGCGAGGCCGCGGCCGTCAGCGTGATGCAGTTGCCGATGGAGACGGACAGCTTTTCCCGGTCTTTCGCCCCGAACGCCTGCGAGACCAGGATGCCCGCACCGGTGGAGATGCCGACAAACAGCGCAATCATGAACATCAGGATGGGCCCCGTGCTGCCCACGCTGGCCAGCGCATGATCCCCGACGTATTGACCGACGATGACAGAGTCGGTTGAGGCGTAAAGCTGCTGGGCGATGTTGCCGATCAGCATGGGCACCGCGAATTCGAGGATGCGTTTCCAGGGCGCGCCGACGGTCATGTTGCGGGGGGCGAAGAGCCTGCGGAGTGTCTGCATTCACTAACCTGCTTTCCAAGATAGGGTATGATTATAGCAATCCAGGCGGGCTCGGGCAAGTTGGCCCGCGCAAGCGCGGCAATCCGGACAACAGGAGGGGAAGCGTTTGAAAGCACAGGTTGCGAAAGTGAAAATGAGCCGGAAGGAACGCAGGCGGGAGGAGCTGAAGCGCAGAGTGACCTGGGCGTTCAGCCCCGTCACCCGCAGGAAGGAAAGCGGGAAGGTCTACAAACGGCGCAAACCCCGGCCGGACGACTGAGCGGGCCTCTCCATTTCTTGACGCCTTCTTTTCACACCGTGTAGAATGTCCGGGACCGGGCCTTGCCGCGCCGGCCGGAAAGGGGAACTATGGACATGCTGTTTTCAGCCCTGATGGGCATCGTGCAGGGGCTGGCGGAGTTCCTTCCCATCTCGTCCTCCGGACACCTCATCCTGGCAGAGAAACTCCTGGGCCTGCTGGGTTACGAAGGCGGGGAGGCCAGGGTGGCCTTTTATGTCATGCTGCACCTGGGCACCCTGATTTCCGTCGCTGTCGTTTTCTGGAAAGACTGGCTGGACATGCTGCTCCACCCGGTCAGGAACAAAACCCTTCTGCTGCTGTTCGTCGCCTCGCTGCCCGCGCTGGCCGCCGCCATCCTGCTGGGCGACCACATCGACGCGCTGTTTGAGGGCTGGTTCCTGGGCATTTCCTTCCTGATCACCGCGATCTTCCTGGTATTGATCGAAGTGATTGGGCGGAAAAGAACCGGAAAGAGCGGCAGGGACGCCGTCAGGACCGGTGACGCGCTGGCGATGGGTGCGTTCCAGGCCGTCGCCCTGCTGCCCGGGGTCAGCCGCAGCGGTTCCACCCTGCTGGGCGGCGTCGCGTCCGGGCTGAGCCGGCAGGCCGCCGCAAAGTTTTCCTTCATGATGTCGGCGCCCGCCATCCTGGGCAGCCTGCTGGTGGAAGGAAAGGACGCGGTGGAGCAGCACGGCATCGGGGCGCTGGTCGGCGCGGAAATCTTCATCGGCGTACTGTTCGCGGCCGCTGCCGGCTTCCTGGCCATCCGTGTGATGCTCAGGCTCATCCAGAAGATCAGTTTCTACCGCTTCGCGCTCTATGTCGCCCTGGTGGGCATCGCCGTGATCCTCATGCAGCTGACCGGATTTGCGGGGTTCGCCCCCCTGTCCCTGCCTGGAACGGCCGTCCCCCCGGTACTGTAAGAAGGAGACCCCACTTGAGGAAGAAGATCGCCGCCGCGCTGCTGTGCCTCCTGTTCCTTTCCGGTGACGTTCCCCTCTCGGCCGAATCGCCGGCGCCCGCCTTCACCCCCAGCCGGCACGTCACCGACGGAAAAGGCTACTGGCAGACCCCGATGGACATCACGGACGTTCAGGCCGTGTGGGATATGCTGATGGCGCCCGTCACCGTGGTGAAGGGCAGCCAGAAATCCCAGCAGACGCTCTACAGCGAGCCGGACAAGGACTCCGCGCCCGCGGGCGAGGTGACCCGGGACTCCCAGGGCGTGCACGTGCTGGAAACCAGGCAGGACGGCTGGAGCCTGGTGGAGTGCTACTCCAGTTCCTTCGCCGGCAGCAAGACGGAGGCCTGGAACAAGTTGGTCCAGGGCTATATCCGGACCGACCAGCTGGAGACCATTACCCCCAAAGGGCAGTACGCCCTGCTGGTGGACAAGCTGGACCAGCGCCTGTACATCTTTGAGGACGGGGCAATCTACGACGTCTTGGCCGTTTCCACCGGCCTTCCCAATGAACGGCAGCCCTACAACGAGACCCGGTCGGGCGAGTTCCTGATCGTGAGTCCGGTGGGCGGGTTTGAGGTCGAAGGCCTGAACGCGGCGATGGGCCTGCGGTTCAACTTCGGCGACATCCTCCACGAAGTCCCCCACATGGTGCGCAACGGGGAGAAGAACTACCAGAAGTTTGAGGACGTGCTGGGCGAGCGCGCCAGCCACGGCTGCATCCGCGTGCAGCGCAAGCGCACGTCCAAGGGCACCAACATGACCTGGGTGTGGAACAAACTGAAGGGGCGCATGGACACCAAACTGGTCGTCTGGGAAGACCTGCCGGGGCGCCAACTGCCGCACGCCGACCCCGCCACGCCGCTTTTTTACAACCCCCAGGGCGGGCAGAATTACCACGCCGCGGAGAAATGCTTCGGCGTCCGGGACAAATTCCTCCCCCTGAGCGGTTTCACCTACGGGGAACTGGACCAGGAGCCCTTTGACAAATTGACCGCCTGTCCCTACTGCGTGCCGCCCAGGCGAATCGAGGACATCGACAGGATCAACGCAGCGCACCAGCTGCCATGACGCTGGGAAAAGGCTCTCCGTCCGAAATGTGAAAATCGGCCGGGCGCCCCCTTGAAAAACAGTTTTGCCTTTGCTATACTGACCAGGCGCTCAAAAAGCGCGTCCGGGGCATTAGCACAGTTGGTAGGACGAGGTAAGCGTACTTTCGCCCCCAACAAG
>CAZJCB010000079.1:0-9637 GCA_964544245.1 uncultured Christensenella sp. | reverse complement strand
GATGATACCCGGATGGATGGAAATGCAGTGGCTTAGGAAAAGGGCATCCCCGCACCGGGATGCCCTTTGTGCTCATTGCCACTATTGCGCCAGCAGCTCCAGCAGCCGCTCCACGGAGTCCCTGGGGAAGCCGTCGGGCTGCTCCGTTTCCAGCAGGGACAGGAGGAAGGAACGGGCACCCTCGCCCTGAGGCAGCATATAGCCCGCCTCACGCGCCAGGTCCTCCGCCATTACGCGGGTGGACAGTTTCAGCGCCTGGCCCAGCTGCTTCTCCCAGGGGGTTTTGGCGTCGCGGATCATCGCGGCGGCCGCCTGCTCCTGCCCGGCCTTGCTCGCGGCCAGCCTGCGCAGGGGCTGTATGACCGCCTCCCGCTTCAACTGCTGGGGCGGAAAGTTACGCGGCACCTTCATAATGGCCCCGGAAGTGCAGGCGTCCACGCAGGCGCGGCAGGCGTCCAGGCACTTCGTCCAGTCGATCTGGCCGTCCTCTGTGTCCGTGGCCCCTGTGGGGCAGACGTACAGGCACAGGCAGTCCTTGGTACACAGACGGATATTCCTGACAGCGCGCATCTTCACGCCCCCCTTTGCACTTCGTTGAATTTGAAACTGGGCACCTTGCACACCGGGCAGATCGCCGGCGGCGCCTCGCCCACGAAAATGAAGCCGCAGGCCTCGCAGACAAAAACCCTGCCCTCCAGCGCGCCTTCGCCCTGGTTTTTCACCTTGCTGATCAGGCCGCTCTGGATCTTGCTCACCTTTTCGCCCCAGGTCAGCGCGCGCAGCGCGCCCCTGTCCCCCGCTTCCCTCGCCGCCGCGAAGGCGTCGGAGTAGCCGGCCTGGATGTCCCCGTTGAGCAGGCCCGCAAAGCCCTCCAGATCACCTTCGGGCACGGCCTGCTGCTCAAAGAAGTCCGCCAGCCTGGTGAACAGTCCGGTTTCCTCCGGAAGGTATTGCTTCGCGCAGCCCCTGGCCAGGTTGGAACACAGCGCGCTGAGCTCCATGAAGCCCATCGGGCCCTTGGGCTCCGCAGGTTTCGCGACGGCGGGCTGTTCAGGCTTCTCTTCCCCGCCCTCCAGGGTGAACATGCTCTTGTCCGCGCCGCAAACCGGGCACACCCAATCCTCCGGCACGTCCTCCCATTTGGTGCCTGGCGCGATGCCGCGCGCCGGGTCGCCCTCGGCTTCGTCGTAATCGTAGCCGCAGACGGTGCAGATATACTTCCTCAAGTGATCCCCCTCCTCTTCTTATCAAGGCTGCCCCTATGTCCGGATAACATATGCCGATTATACCGGGAGCGCGGGACGATGTAAAGGAACCGTCCGGAATCATCAAAATCCGTGCCGGACCGGTTGACACTTGAACAGGCGCTCAATTATAATGGGTACAATTGAGCAGACATTCAAGCGTTTGGAGGGCCGGGAGATGACGAAGGCGTTCAAGATCAGGAACCTGGGCTGCGCCAGCTGCGCGGCGAAGATGGAAAGGAAGATCGCGGCGCTGCCGGGCGTTTCCGGCGCGCGGGTCAACTATATGACAGGGAAACTCACCATCGAGGCGGAGGAAGGGCAGATTAGCGAACTGGCCCGCGCGGCGGACAGGGTCATCCACGCCATTGAACCGGACGCCTCGCTGGTGTTCCCGCTGTGACAAAGCGGGTCTTCCGCGTCCCGCTGGCGCTCCTGCTCCTGGCTGCCGGGCTGCTCCTGCGGGAAGGGCTTTGGGTCCGGACGGCCCTGTTCTTCCTGGCCTATTTTATCGCGGGCTATGACGTCCTGTGGAATGCCACCCGGGGCATCGCCCGCGGGCAGGTGTTTGACGAAAACTTCCTGATGTCCCTGGCCACCATAGGGGCGCTGGTCATCGGGGAATACGCCGAGGCCGTGGCGGTGATGGTGTTCTACCAGACCGGCGAACTGTTCCAGGACTACGCGGTGGACAAATCCAGGCGCTCCATCGCGGGGGCAATGGACCTGAGGCCGGACAGCGCCAGCCTCCTGCTGCCGGACGGGCAGACGAGGACCGTTGAGCCCGAAGCCGTCCAGGTGGGCGAGATCCTCCTGGTCAGGCCGGGCGAGCGCATTCCGCTGGACGGCATCGTGGTGGAGGGCGAAAGCGGCCTGGACACCGCCGCCCTCACCGGCGAAGCCCTCCCCCGCCACGCCGCGAAGGGGGACGAGGTATTGAGCGGCTGCGTCAACCTCACCGGCGCGCTCAAGGTCCGCGTAACCAAGCCCTTTGAGCAGTCCACCGTCAGCCGCATCCTGGAAATGGTGGAAAACGCCACGGACAGGAAATCCAGGCAGGAGGCCTTCATCACCCGCTTCTCCGCGGTTTACACGCCGGTGGTGGTCGTCCTGGCCCTCCTGCTGGCCTTCCTGCCCCCGCTCTTCCTGCCGGGCGCGCTGCTGTCGGACTGGGTCTACCGCGCGCTGAATTTCCTGGTCGTGTCCTGCCCCTGCGCGCTGGTCATCTCCATCCCCCTGTCCTTCTTTGGGGGCATCGGCGGGGCCTCCCGCGCCGGCATCCTCCTCAAGGGCGCCAACCACCTGGAAACGCTGGCCAGGGCCGATACTTTTGTCTTTGACAAGACCGGCACCCTCACCCGCGGCAGTTTTTCCGTCAGCGACGTCCGCCTGGCGCACGGCACCCGGGAAGAACTGCTGGAACTGGCCGCGCTGGCCGAGCAGCAATCCAACCACCCCATCGCCGCCTCCCTCCGTCAGGCCCATGGTTTTCCCCTGGACCCCGCCCGTGTAAGCGGGGTGACCGAACTGGCAGGCGGCGGCGTCGTGGCGCTGGTGGACGGGCAGGAGGTCCTGGTGGGCAACGCGCGTCTATTAAGGAACCACGGGATGGACGTCCCGGACACGGCGGACACGGGCACCCTCAGCCACGTGGTTAAGGGCGGCGTCTACCAGGGCAGCATCCTGGTGGAAGACCAGATCAAGCCCTGCGCACGCCAGGCGCTGCTCCGGCTGAGGGGCCGGGGCGTGAAGCGCCTGGTCATGCTCACCGGGGACAGCGAACAGGCCGGGCGCCGCGTGGCGGACGACCTGCACATCGACGTGCTGCACGCCGGGCTGCTGCCCCAGGACAAGGTGGAGAAGCTGGAAGCGCTGCTGGCGGAGCCCGGCCGGACGGGCACCCTCGCCTTTGTGGGCGACGGCGTCAACGACGCGCCGGTGCTGGCGCGCGCGGACGTCGGCTTCGCCATGGGCGCGCTGGGCTCGGACGCCGCGATCGAAGCCGCCGACATCGTCATCATGAACGACGACCCCTGCAAGATGGCCGCCGCCCTGGACATCGCGCGGCGCACGGTGCGCATCGCGAAGGGGAACGCCTTCTTCGCCATCTCCGTCAAGGCCCTGGTGCTCGTCCTGAGCGCGCTGGGCCTCTCCACCCTGTGGATGGCGGTCTTCGCCGACGTGGGCGTGACCGTGCTGGCCATCCTCAACGCCATGCGCGCCCTGCGCGTGCCCAGGGAAGACAGCGGCTGCGCGTGCGATCTGGAAGCGAAACTGTGCGAAGTGAAGGCAGTGGCGTGAGAAACGAAAGAACGGGAGTGCGTTGAGGGACTTCGTCCCCCAAACCCCCGACGAGGGATTTCATCCCTCGACCCAAATATTCACATATCATAGTCACCTGAAAATTGTCTGCTTGTCGTTGTTCCGAATCGCTGAAGCTCGTAATAAAAATACCGGGTCAAGGGATGAAATCCCTTGGCAGGGGGCCCGGGGGATGCGATCCCCCGGAATTTCTTCTCTGTTCCCCTATTTCGCCGCCCTTCCGATGTACCCCCTGATGGCCCCCTCGTCCCCGGTGAACTCCAGGCTCAGCCTGAACACGCGGCTTTCGCCGGGCTGGAGGAACGTGAGAGAACCGTCCCTGCGCGCGGCTGCGCGGCCCAGCACGCCGGAGGTGGTGGGCTCCAGGCCCAGGGCGTAGTCCCCCTCACGCATGCACTTCCACTCGCACAGCAGGGGCAGCTTCTCCCCGTCGAAACGGACGACGGCGGCGACGCCCAGCTTTTCGTTGTGCAGCACGGCGAAAGCGTCCCCCGGCTGCCCGGTATGGAAGAAGCACTCCTCCGGCCGCTGGGCGGAGGGCTCGTCCATCACGTTCCAGCGGTCCATGCCGCCTTTCGCGGCCTCGTCCCGGGGCGCGACCGCTTTGGCGGAGGTGTATACCCTTGCGCCTTCGTCCAGCATTGGGTAGCCAAAGTTGACGTGGTACACCAGCATCAGGGGGCTGGTGAAAAAGCCCTGGTTCTCCACCGTGTCCTCGATGTGGAGCACGTCCCGCTCGGTTTCCAGGCGGAGGACGCGTTTCATCACCAGGTTGTCGCCGAATACTTCGCTCTGGCGGATCTCGCCGGACAGCCGCAGGACGGCTTCGTCCCCCTCATAAGCCATTTCCGCGGCCACGCGACTGGCCGGGGTGTTGCTGAAAGGGCCGTGCAGGCCGTAGCCCTGCCCGTCCTCCTCACAGGCCGCGCCGGCGTAACTCAGCCCGCAGGTGGTGAGCAATCCCGCGTAGAACTGCCTGAGGAAGCCGCGCGCGCCGTCCTCGGTGTACAGGGACGGATTCCTGACGCCGGTTTTGGACAGGAAGGCCGTCTGCCGGCCCCTGTAGGTCAGCCCGGCGATGTCCAGACCCCTGTCCGCCAGCACGGTGAGCGCCACGCCCCTGCCGTTGTCCAGGTCAAAGGCCCTGACCCCGCGGGCCGGGCCGTCGTTGAACACGTAATCCTTCCACCCGCAATGCGCGTTGAGGTCGCCAATCTTGCGCCTGAGCACCTGCTCGTCCGATTTTTTCATGAAGCCTCCCCCTTTAGTTTATGATACTCCCGGTGATTATAGCAGACGGGCGCGCCCGGGGATAGTTTCGCGGGGGATTTCCGCCCGGCGGTACTCCCTCTGCACTTTTCGCAGGTTTTGCCGCGCGTTTCCGCCCGTGCATCTTGACAAGACGCCTCCCTGTGATAAAATAAAGTGGAGAAAGCCAGAATCCACAAACGGGTCCTGGCCCAAAAATAAAGGAGGAACAGGTACACTATGAGGAAATTGTTCGCGCTCCTGCTGGCCCTAATGATGATGACGGGCGCCGTCGCGCTGGCGGAAGAAAAGATCAAGGTGGCCGGTGTCGTCTTCCAGGATGACCAATTCATGAACATGCTGTCCAAAGGCTATCGCGACGCGGCGGAAGCCCTGGGCGCGGAGTGCCTGACCGCCAACACCAACAACGACCAGGCGACCGAGGTCGAACTGATCAACACCTACCTCACCCAGGGCGTCAAGGGCCTCGCCATCGCCCCGCTGTCCAAGGACGCCTCCGTGGCGGCCCTGCGCGCGGCCGACGCCGCCGGCATGAAAGTCACGCTGACCAACATCGACCTGAACGACGCCGACTTCATCGTGGGCGGCTTCTCTTCCAACGACAAGATCAACTGCCTCGCGGTGGGCGCCGAAGCGGCGGAGATCATCAAGGCCAAGTTCCCGGACAAGACGGTCAAGATCGCCATCGTGCAGTTCAAAGGCCTGCTGCCGGACCAGTCCACCGCGCGTGTGGAAGGCTACTTTGAGGCGCTGGACGCGGGCGGCGTGAAGTATGAGATCGTCGCCGACCAGGACGCCTGGCTGCAGGATACCGCGCTGGCAGCAGCCGACGCGATCATCACCGCCAACCCTGAACTGGACGTCATCATCGCGGTCAACGACGGCGGCACCATCGGCTCCGCCCAGGCCGTCGTCAACGCGGGCAAGCAGGAGCAGATCCTGGTCTTCGGCCATGACGGCTCCGAGCAGATCGCTTCCATGATCCTTGACCCGAACAACCCCCTGCAGGCCGTCGTGGCGCAGGATCCCTACGGCCAGGGCTATCAGGCCATGACCTTGCTGGTCAACGCCATCAGGGGCGAGGACTACAGCCAGACCAAGGGCAAAGTCACCTACCTGGCCGGCATCGTGATGAGCAAGACCGACCTGGAAGGCGTCCAGGCCTGGGTTGACGCCAACAAGTAAGAAACACCCGTTTTTGTGACCGTGACGGAGAGAGGGGGCCATCTCTCTCCGTCACCTTTGTATCCTTCAGGGGGAGGTGAGCGGTATGCCGGTATTGCGGGCTGAGGACCTGGTAAAGGATTATCCGGGCACCCGGGCGCTCAGCGGGGTCACCGTATCCTTTGACAGCGGGAAGATCCACGCGCTGCTGGGCAAGAACGGCTCCGGCAAGTCCACGCTGGTGAAATGCTTCGCCGGCGCTATCCAGCCGACTTCCGGGCGGATGTACCTGGACGGGGAGCAGATCTCCTTCGCCTCCCCGGCGGAGGCCAACGCCCGGGGCATCGCCATCGTATACCAGGAGATGAGCCTGGTGCAGAGCCTGACGGTGACGGAAAACATCTTCCTGGGGCGCATGCCCAAGACGCGCGGCGGCATCGTCGACTGGCGCAGCGCGCACCGGCAGGCCGCCGAACTGCTGAAAATGATGAACGTGGACATCGACCCCAGGGGCGTCGTGTCCCGGCTGAGCATGTGGCAGTGCCAGGTGCTGGAAATCACCAAGGCCATGAGCCGCAACCCCCGCGTGCTGATCCTGGACGAGCCTACCTCGGCGCTGGCCGCCCATGAGGTCACCAAAGTGTTCGAGGTGCTCCGGGCGCTGAAAAAGCAGGACGTCATCATCATCTACATCTCCCACAAGCTGCACGAGATCCCCGAGATCGCGGACACGGTCACCGTGCTGCGCGACAGCCTGCTCATCGGCAAAGAGGAAATGAGCCGGCTGAGCGGCGCGGACATCCTGCGGATGATGTTCGGCGAGATGAAGCACAGGGCCAGGCCGGCGGACTTGAAGCCCGGGGAGGACGTCGTGATGTCCGTGCGCAACCTGACGCGCAAGGGCAAGTTTGAGGACGTCAGCTTTGACCTGAAGCACGCCGAGGTGCTGGGCATCGCGGGCATGCTGGGTTCCGGGCGCACCGAGCTGCTCAAGTCCATCTTCGGCGCCGACCCCTATGACGCGGGCCGGATCAGCGTGCGCGGCCAGGACGCCGGGAAGCGCAGCAGCCCCGTGCGCATGAAAAAGATGGGCCTGGGGCTCACGCCGGAAGACCGCAAGAAGGAAGGCCTGATCCTGATCCACTCCATCCGGGACAACCTGTGCTACGCCAGTATCGACAAGGCCCGCAGGGGCTGGCTGGAGAACAGGAAGCTGCGCGTGGAGCTGGCCGACCGGCAGGTAAAAAACCTGGAAATCAAGGTGTCCAGCGTCAAGGCTTCCGCGAATTCGCTCTCCGGGGGCAACCAGCAAAAGGTGGTCGTGGGCAACTGGCTGAATACCCAGCCGGCCATCATGCTCTTTGACGAGCCCTCCCGCGGGATCGACGTGGCGGCCAAGCAGCAGATCTTTGAGATCATGTGGGAGCAGGCCCGCGGCGGCGTGTCCACCATCTTCGTCTCCAGCGAGCTGGAAGAGCTGCTGGAGACCTGCCACCGCATCCTGGTGATGCGCCAGGGGCGCCTGATCGGCGAGGTATACCCCGAGAAAACCGACGTCAAGGAACTCTACGCCATGTGCATGGGAGGGGAAGTATGAAGGCACTCCAGGGGCTCGACGCCAGGAAGGTGATGAACTTCCTGTTTGACCACGTGGTGGAGGTCATCCTGGTCATCCTGATCATCGTCATGGGCAACGTCTCCTCCACCTTCAACACCACGGCAAACTGGCTGAACATCTTCCGCAACATGTCCATGAAAGGGCTGATCGCCTTTGGCATGACGATGGTGATCATCTCCGGGCACATCGACCTGTCCATCGGCTCCACCGTCGCCATCTCCGGGGTCATCGTGGCGCGCTGCTGCCGGGACCTGCCGGCCGCCATGGGCGTTTCGGTGACGGTGGCCTGCATCATCGGCATCGTCCTGTCCTTCATGCTGGCCATCATCATGGGCACCGTCCACGGCTTCGCGCAGCACAAGTTCGGCATGCCAGCCTTCATCGTGACCCTGGCGTCGCAAAACCTGCTGTACGGACTGGCGGGCATCCTCTCCGGCGGCTTCCCCATCGCCAACACCTTCCCCTTCTGGTTTACCGTGCTGGGCACCGGCAAGATCGGCGGCACCAGCGGCTTCCCCGTCCCGGCGCTGATCCTGTTCAGTTTCTTTCTTATCATGTTCTTCATCATACGATACACCACCACGGGCCGGTCGATGTACGCCATCGGCGGCAACCAGGAGTCGGCCCGCCTCAGCGGCATCAGCGTGCTGAAGACCAAGATCTTCGCCTTCTCCAGCGTGCAGGTGATGTGCGTCATCGCCGGCTTCATCAACGCCGCGCAGGTGCTGTCCGGCTCCTACAGCTTTGGCCGCGGCTGGGAGGTCGACGTCATCTCCGCCGTCGTCATCGGCGGCACCAGCATGGCCGGCGGCGTCGGCAAGATGTGGGGCACCATGATGGGCGTCATCTTCCTGGGCGTCATCATCAACGGCATGACCATCCTCAACGTCAGCAACTACGCCCAGTTTGTGGTGCGCGCCATCTTCATGTCCGTCGCCGTGCTCATCGCGACCTACCAGGCGAAGAAGAAGGCGTAGGCGATGAAAGCGGTCATGTACGGGGCGGGCAACATCGGGCGCGGCTTTGTCGGCGCGCTGATGAGCCAGGCGGGATACGAAGTCAGCTTTGTGGACGTGGACAGGGACCTGGTGGGCCGGCTGAACGCGGCGGGCGCCTATACCCTGCGCGTCATCCAAAACGAGGGGTTTGAGGACACCCTTATCACCGGCGTAAACGCGATAGACGGCACGGACGCCGAAGCGGTCGTCGCGGCCGTCGCGGAATGCGGCCTGATGGCGACCGCGGTGGGCGCGCGGGTGCTGCCCCGCATCGCCCCGCTGATCGCCCGGGGGCTGAAACAGCGCTTCCGGCAGGGCAGGGAGCCCCTGAACATCATCATCTGCGAAAACCTGATGGACGCCAACCGCGTGCTGGAAAGGCTGCTCAAACAGGAACTTACGGAGGAAGAGGGTGCGGAGTTTGACCGCTCCGTCGGCCTGGTGGAGGCCTCCATCGGGCGGATGGTGCCCATCCAGACGGAGGAGATGCGCCGGGGCGACCCCCTGCGCGTGTGCGTGGAAGGCTACGGCTTCCTGCCGGTGGACAAGGCCGCCTTCAGGGGCGAAATCCCCGCGATGGAAGGCCTGGTCCCCTATGCCCCCTTTGATTTCTACCTCAGGCGCAAGCTCTACCTGCACAACATGGGCCACGCCTGCTGCGCCTACCTGGGGATGTATACGGGGCAAACCTACATCTACGAGTCTGTCGCGGACGGCGACGTCCTCCTGCTGACCCGGGGCGCGATGCTGGAGAGCGTCGCCGCGCTCTCGGGGAAGTACGGGGCCCCGGCCGGGGCGCTGCTGGACCACGTGGACGACCTGCTCTACCGCTTCGGGAACCGCGCCCTGGGCGACAGCTGCGCGCGCGTGGGCGGGGACATCCGCCGGAAAATGGCGCCGGACGACCGGCTCATCGGCGCGGCGCGGCTGTGCCTTCAGGATGGCATTCCGCCGGTCTCCATCGCGCTGGGCGCCGCGGCCGCGGTGTGGCAGTTCCTGCGCGAAGAAGGCCTGGAACAGGG
>CAZJCB010000078.1:5979-9837 GCA_964544245.1 uncultured Christensenella sp. | reverse complement strand
TCCTTCAGCGTATGCATGTGCCAGCCCGCACGGCCATGCGCCCTGCGGATGGCTGCATCGTAGGTTTCCCAGGTCCGCGCGTCCAGCGGCGCGTCGATGCGGTACAGCTCCATCAGCGCCTTTTCCAGCCACAGGAAATAGCTCCGCGTGCGCACGGCGCCCAGCCATTCCCCGATTTCTTCCCCGCTGACTGAAGCGGGGACGGGAACGCCGCACCAGGCCACATAGGAATTGCGCAGCACGCCTTCCAGCGTCAGCGCCTGCTGCTCCCCGTCCGGCAGGAAGTGGGCGTGGGAATTGACGATGGGCGCCGTTTTCAGCTCATCCAGGAAGGACCTGCGGTCCAGCTTCATCTCTCCTCCGGCGCTTGCCGCGGCTGTATTCCGTACCGGCGGTAATAGAAGTAACTGTCGCTGACCATGTTCGGCTGCCGGTGCCCGACAGGCGTCCTCTTCTCAAACAGGGTGAACCCGCATTTCTCCGCCAGGTCTTGGGACGGCAAGTTGGCGGAATCGACCGCCAGGATGAGGTAAGGGATACCGGACACCTGAAAGCACCAGGAGACCAGCGCGTTGACAGCCCTCGCCGCATAGCCCCTGCGCTGGTATTTTTCACTCATAAAGTAAGCAATTTCCACTTCGTTCAGCGTTTCCTCAAGCCCCATGCCGACCATGCCGATCAACTCATCCGTGTCTGTCAGCGCCACGGCGTAGCGTTTGTTCTCATAGACATCCTTTGACTCTTTCTGCGCCTGGAGCCAGTCGATGAACCCGTGAAAATCTTCCGGTTCCGGCGCGTTCCCGGCCCAGTCTCCCATGTAGCGGAGGATGCCTTCCTCACGCACGATGCGGTGGAGAGCTTTGTCGTCTTTCCGCTCAAAGTCCCTGATGACGATGTCCCCCAGGCCAATATGCATCCCTTTGCCTCATTCCTTCGCCGCTTTCTTTCGAACAAACATTCTCTGCGCCGCTGTCAAGCGCGGGGAATACTCAGTTGAATGCATTCTACCTCATTTTCACCCTTTACAGCAGATGATGTTCCGAGAAAACCGATGTCATGGCGCCGTCGAACGGGACGTCCTGATAGGCCTTTTCGACCAGTTTCATCATCTCCCGGACCGTTTCCACGCTCCGGGCTGACAGATGGCAGAGCGCCAGGCCGCAGCCCGGAACGCCCGGGTTGACGGCGCAGGCGTCATCATCCATCACGCTTTGCCAGATGTCAAAGGTATGGACAGGCCCGTTCTCCGTGCCGCGCGAAACGCCCCTGAGCCTTTCCAAAATAGCCTTCCGGGACCGGAGGCTTTCATACCCGTACCAGAGGACCGCTTTCACGTTCTGCCCGCAAAGCTTTTCAAAGACATCAAAGGTATCCTGCCCGCTCCCGTTCCTGTCAAACGGCCGATAGGGGTCGAGAAAAACCAGGGTGTCCGGGGAAAACGCCCTGCCGTCCCGCAGCAGGGCCCCGACGGAGTCGGCGCAGACCGTATTGGCCCTGAGCCCCTTTTCCGCCGCGAAATCAGCGACGCTGTTCAGCGCGGGCTGTTCGAGGTCATAAAAGGTAAAGCCGCACCCTTTCGGCAGGACCGTCATCGCCAGCGCCGGGGAGCCGTAATAAGCGCGGGTGTTCGCCGTATCCAGTTCCCGGATGACGTTCAGGTACCGGTACCTTTCCTTCTCCGCCTCGTTGGCAGCACCCCAGAAATGGAAGATCCCGTATTCCTTGAGCTCATTTCGGGGGAGGACATAGCGGGCATAGGCCGAATTGGTTTCAACGTATTCCCCGGGGTGTTCGATGCGCAGGATCTCGCACAGCGGCAGGTGCTTCCAGACGTCGCCGATTTCCCCCGAATGCGAATAAGGCATCTGCTTCTCCTCCTATGACGGGCGCGGGCGGCCCCCGGCGCTCAGACCGCCACCGTCCACCCATAGGGGTCCTCAACGCGGCCGTACTGGATGGCTGTCAGGGTGTCGTACAGCCGCCGGCTGAAGGGGCCGATGCCCCCGCCGCCGATGACGAGCACCTCATCCCGGTAGCGCATCCTGCCGACCGGGCTGACCACCGCCGCGGTGCCGGTGCCGAACACCTCTTCCACCTCGCCCCGGCGGCAGCTTTCCGCCAGCTCGTGGACGTCTATGAGCCTTTCCTCCACCGGGACGCCCCAGTCCCGGCACAGCGTGATGACCGAGTCCCTGGTGACGCCGGCCAGGATGCTGCCGCAGCTGAGCGCCGGGGTGACCACCCGCCCTTTGATTTTGAAGAAGATGTTCATGGCGCCGACTTCCTCGATGTAGCGCCTGTGGACGCCGTCCAGCCACAGCACCTGGGCGTAGCCCTCCCCGTGCGCCTTCACCTGCCCCACCAGGCTGCAGGCGTAGTTGCCGCCCGCCTTCAGGTAGCCCATGCCGCCCGGCACCGCGCGCACGTAGCCGTCCTCGATCCAGATGCCCACCGGCTGCAGCCCTCCTTCGTAGTATGAACCGCTGGGCGAGAGGATGACCATGAAGAGATAGGTCCGGCTGGGCGCGACGCCCAGGACGGGGTCGGTGGCGATGACCAGGGGGCGGATGTACAGCGAGCAGCCCTCCCCTTCGGGTACCCAGCCTCTTTCCAGCCGCACCAGTTCCCTCACCGCCTGCAGGAAATCTTCCTCGGGCAGGGCGGGGATGCACAGCCTGGAGCAGGTGTCCCGCATGCGCCTCGCGTTCATCCACGGCCTGAACAGCAGGGTGCGCCCGCCGGGCGCGTGGTAGGCTTTCAGGCCTTCAAACATCTCCTGCGCGTAATGGAACACCATCGCGGCGGGTGACAGGGAGAGGTTCTGGAAAGGAACGATGCGCGCGCCGTGCCATCCCGCGCCTTCACCATAGTCCATCATGAACATATGGTCCGTGAAGAGCCTGCCGAAGCGCAGCGGTTCTTCCCTGCCGGGCTTTTGCGCGGGGCTTTGCGTCATCGTCACCTTGATGTCCAGCATGGGTTTCCGGCGCCTCCTGTTTTGGATGCCATGATTATATGCCGGCGTGGGCGGCGGCGACAGGCCCGCCTTGTTCTGCCTGTGTTTCTCAGAATTCTGCCGCCTCCGCCTCAAAATAAAAAACAAGGGCTTACCCCTCTGACTCCCAACATGTCCTACCGCATTTCCGTCAGGTTTTTCCAGGTATACTTCGGCAGGTGCTGCCGCTGCAGCTTTGGATTGGCGCGCTCCCTGATCGCCAGGTGGCTGAAAAAAGTCCGCCACAACTGCTGCATGTCCGTTTCGTTCCCGGTCTCCTGGGGCGTGATGGACGCCACCTGCACGACCTCGGTCCTGCCCTGCCCGGCAAGCCCCGCCAGGCGGCGCGATTCATCATACAGCAGGAGGCGTTCCCCAGGGAAGCGGTCGGCGAAATGCGGCAGGATGATGGACAGGACGTTGTTCTTCGGCGCGAACGTGGCCAGCATACTGCCGTCCCGCATCTGCCGGAAGCGCAGCAGGCCCTGGAAGCGGTGGGCTTCCATGCGCACTTCCTTCTGGCAGGCGATGAAATCCAGCACGTCGTCGTCCAGCAGGTCCAGCGCCTTCCTGCCCATCCCGCAGGCCAGGTGGAGGACCCTGACGATGGAGCGGAAACGGCTCTCCCGCCTGGACAGGAAGGCCGCCTTCACCATGAAGGCGAACTCGCCGCCCAGTTCTTTGTTGACATAGCGCTTGATGCGCCGGGCTTTGTCCATGTCCGTCTGGATGAAGCGCGTCGGGAGCAGGCTGTCCGCGCCGCTGTATTCGCCCACCACGCCGACTTCTTCCCGCTGCTTGTAGGTGTCAAACACCAGCGTCATCAGCCCGTCAAAACTGCCGTCAAACAGGAGGTGCGTCAT
>CAZJCB010000078.1:0-5879 GCA_964544245.1 uncultured Christensenella sp. | reverse complement strand
CGCGCCCGGGTCATCACCGCGCCGGTCTTCTTCAAATGATCGTAATCAAGCCGCGCCAGGCGCCGGCTGGCCAGGATGCGCCGCGCGGTCTTGGGGCCGATGCCCGGGACGCGCAGCAGCATCTCCAGCGGCGCGGTGTTGACGTCCATCGGGAAGAGGTGGAAGTTGTCCACCGCCCAGGCGGTCTTGGGGTCCACCTTCAGGTCCAGAAAGGGCCTGCTGCCCAGGATCTCCCCGGCGTTGAAGCCGTAAAAGCGCATCAGCCAGTCGGCCTGGTAGACGCGGTGCTCCCTCAGCAGGGGCACCTTCACGGTGCTTAAGGAGAAGTCCGGCTGATTGACCGGCACGAAGGCGGAATAGTACACGCGCTTGAGCCGCATTTCCCCGTACAGCTCTTCCGAGCGGAAGAGGATGTCCCGGTCGTCGCTGTCGCCCGCGCCCACGATCATCTGGGTGGACTGGCCCGCGGGCACGAAGCGCGGCGGTACCGCGCCGCCGTAGAGGGCCGGCAGCAGTTCCATCTTCTTGTCCCGGACGCTGAGCATGCTGCCCTTGATGCTCCCGGGCTCCTTGTCCGGCGCCAGCAGTGCCAGCTCGCGGTCGGTCGGGAATTCGACGTTGACCGATACGCGGTCCACCAGGAACCCCAGGCGCTGCACCAACGCGGGATTGGCCCCCGGGATGATCTTCATGTGGATGTAGCCGTTGAAGCGCTCCCGCTGCCGCAGGATCTCCGCCACGCGGATGAGCCGCTCCATCGTGTGGTCCGCGTCGATGGCGACGGCGGAGCTCAGGAAAAGGCCTTCGATCAGGTTGCGCCGGTAAAACCCGATGGTCAGCCGCGCCAGTTCGTCCGGGCTGAAACTGGCGCGGGGGATGTCGTTGCTCCTCCGGTTGACGCAGTAGGCGCAGTCATACTGGCAGACGTTGGTGTACAGCAGTTTCAGCAGGGACACGCAGCGCCCGTCCGCCGTCCAGGTATGGCAGATGCCGCCGGCTGAGCAGCTGCCGATACCGCCCTTGACGCCCCCGCGCTCGCTGCCGCTGGACGCGCAGGACACGTCGTACTTCGCCGCGTCCGTCAGGATGCTGAGTTTCTCCGCCAGGTCCATCCCGCTGCCTCCGAAAAAGGTACTCCCGTTTGCACTTGAGTATAGCATAACGATGAGGTTGACGCAAACGGGCGTTCCTTAAAAATTTTGGAAAACTTCCTGTCGGGAGACCGTTTCCGCGCATGCCGGGCCTGCCAACCTTCCGGCATTGGATTTTCCAGCCGCGCTTTGGTATATTCCAGCCGTCAAAAGAAGCGCCGGGCGCGGCGGGGAGCGGGGCGGATGGACAGGAAAAAGGGGAGGGCGATCCTGCTGGCGGTGCTGGCGGCGGTCTGCTACGGCGTCAGCGCGCCGCTGGCGAAACTGCTCCTCAGGCAGCTCAGCCCGACGTTCATGGCCTCCCTGCTCTACCTGGGGGCGGGCGTCGGGATGGCCCTGGTCAACCTGGCGGGGAAGGCCGGCGGGAGGGGCGCCGGGGAAGCCCGCATGACCCGGAAGGAAGCCCCCTACGCCGTCCTGATGGTCCTGCTGGACATCGCGGCGCCCATCCTGCTGCTCTTCGGACTGACCCTGACCACCCCGGCGAACGCTTCCCTGCTGAACAACTTTGAGATCGTGGCGACGTCCCTGATCGCGATGGCGGTGTTCAGGGAACCCGTCGGCAGGCGGATGTGGGCGGCAATCGCGCTCATCACCCTGGCCAGCGCGCTCCTCTCCTTTGAGGGCGCCGGCAGTTTTTCCTTTTCGGCCGGCTCGCTGCTGGTCCTCCTCGCCTGCCTGTGCTGGGGGCTTGAGAACAACTGCACCAGGATGCTCTCGCTGAAAGACCCGCTGCAGATCGTGACCGTCAAGGGCCTCGGCTCCGGCCTGGGCGCCCTTGCCATCGCCCTGGCCCTGGGGGAGGTCCGCCTTCACGTCCCTTCCATCCTCCTGGCCCTCCTGCTGGGGTTCTTCGCCTACGGCCTGAGCATCACGCTGTATATCCGCGCCCAGCGGGACCTCGGCGCGGCGCGCACCAGCGCCTATTACGCCGTCGCGCCTTTTATCGGCGTGGGGCTGTCCTTCATCGTGACCAGCCAGCCGGTCACGCCCCTGTTCCTGGCCGCCCTTGCCACCATGCTCCTGGGCGCGTATTTCGCCGCGGTCGAACGCCACACGCACCCGCATACGCATGAGGCCCTCACGCACGAACACCGGCACAGCCACACGGACGGCCACCACACCCATCATCACGACGTGCCAGTCAGGGAACACAGCCATCCGCACACGCACGAGCCCATGGCGCACGCCCATCCCCACACGCCGGACACGCATCACCGCCATCAGCACGACGCCTGAACAGGGGCAGTCCGTTTGAAAATCACCCCCGGTGATTGAAACCTCCGCCCGTTTCCGTTAAGATAAACTCACGTGATCTATCCGCGCCCGGGGCCTGCCAACGCCGGCGCGCGCACAGCAAGGGGAAACAGCATGCAGGTACTCATGCAGGGACTGACCAAGCACTTTGGACCGACCCGCGCCGTGGAGGATTTTTCCGTGACCCTGGGGGACGGCGAGCTGGTATGCCTGCTGGGGCCCTCCGGCTGCGGGAAGAGCACGGTCCTGAACATGCTGGCGGGCATCGTCCCGGTGACCGCGGGCACCATCCTCTTTGACGGGGAGGATGTGACGCATCTGCCGCCGGAGCAGCGCGGCATCGGCCTGGTGTTCCAAAACTACGCGCTCTACCCGCACATGACGGTGATGGGCAACATCACCTTCCCGCTGGAGATCCAGAAAGTGCCGCGGGAGGAGCGGGAACAGCGCGCGAAGGAGATGGCGGAGCTGGTGCACATGGAGGGGCTGCTCTCCCGCAAGCCGCGGGAACTCTCCGGCGGCCAACAGCAGCGCGTGGCCATCGCCCGCGCGCTGGCCAAGAACCCGCGGCTGCTGCTCCTGGACGAGCCCCTGTCCAACCTGGACGCGCGGCTTCGGCTGGAGATGCGCGAGGAGATCCGCCGCATCCAGCAGGAGACCCGGGTGACCACCATCTTTGTCACCCATGACCAGGAAGAGGCGATGTCCATCTCAGACCACATCGTGCTGATGAAGGACGGGCGGCTGCAGCAGCACGACCAGCCGCAGGAGCTGTACAACGACCCGGTAAACCAGTTCGTGGCCGATTTTCTGGGCAATCCCCCCATCAACAACCTGCCGGGAGAGGTCCGGGGCGGGCGTTTCCTGACGGAGGGCACGCAGGGGGTGCGCCTGCCGGGGCTGGAACAGGTGAAAAGCGGCGCGGCGGTCAACCTGGCCGTTCGCGTGGAGAGCTTCCTGGTGGAAGAAGGGCCGGACGAAGCGCGCCTGACCTGCCGGGTGGACAGCGTGTACCAGATGGGCAAGGAGGAAATGGCCGTCCTGAACTATGGCGGCCACCCCTTCCGCGCCTACATCTCCAGCGATTACGGGCTGAAGAGGGGTGACACGGTGCACCTGGGCCTCAGGAACCGCGGCGTGTTTGTCTTTGACCTGGCGACTGGGGAGCGGTACCTGTGACGCGGCCGCCGCAGCTTCAGCAAATAAAGCCACGCCGGGCCGGTCCCCGGAGGGTGCTGGTCCATATCGTCCTCTTCGGGTTCATTGGCCTGCTCCTGCTCTCCCTGGGCTTATCGGGGCGTCGCATGCTGGAGGAGAAAACCCTGAGGATGGCGAACTCCGTCCGGGTAGACACCCTGCTGGAGGGCGGCATCCTGAGGGTGAGGGAAGCCCTGGCGCCGGAAGGGACGGACCCCGTACTGGCCCGCGCGGTGGGCAACGGTCTCTCCTCCAAAAAACGCACATTGAAGGACAGCATCGCCGCGATGGTGGGGGCGGGGGAAGCGGACGAGGCGGTCGCCGCCTTCGCCGCAGACACCCTGCTGGACGGAGCGCTCGCCCGCGCGGAGGAAAGCCAGCGGGCCGGGCTGCGCGCGGCGCTGGAAGCGGCCAGGCCGGGCATCCTCTCCGGTCTGTCGCTGGAAGCGGCCGCGGCGGTCGGTGCGATGACCCCGGCGGGCGTGCGCGTCTCCCTGCCGGTGACGGAACCGGGTTACCCGCTGATGTATTACTACATGGCGCTGCTCATGCTGGGGGCCTTCCTGCTCCTGTTCGCGGCCGCGCTGCTGTTCAATTACCTTAGGAGCGATGAGGAGAAGCGCGCCCGCCTGGGCCAGCGGCTGGAGCCGATGGACTACCTGCTGCCCTTCTTCGTGGGCGTGCTGCTTTTCACCCTCTACCCCATCGTGCGCGTGGTCATCATGAGCTTCCAGGAGCGCTACAAGCTGGAGGGCAGCTTCGCCGGCTGGGGCCTGGGCAACTATGAGTACGTGCTCAAAGGCATCCCGGGCACCAGCAACTATTTCCTGCAGGGCCTTGTGAACACCTTCCTCTACGTGCTGTTCACCGTGCCTGTCTCCACAACGCTGGCCATCGTCATCGCCTACCTCTTGAACCAGAAGCTTCGCTTCTCGGCGCTGTTCCAGACCGCCTATTTCCTGCCCATGGTCACCTCCGTCACGGCGGTCGGCCTGGTGTGGCGGTGGATCTTCAACAGGAACTTCGGCGTGCTCAACGCCATCCTGGTGTTCTTCGGCGCCAGCCCGGTCGACTGGCTGCAGCAGGCAAGCAACTCGCTGAGCGTGCTGGTCATCTTCGGCATCTGGTCCTCCCTGCCCTTCACCATCATCCTCCTGCTATCGGGCCTGCAGAACATCGACGAGACCTATTACACCGTGGCGCGGGTGGACGGGGCGCGCGCCACGCGCATCTTCCGCCGCATCACCGTGCCCCTGCTGGCGCCCACCATCGGGCTGGTCCTCATCATCAACAGCATTTCGGCCTTCAAGGTGTTTACCGAGGTCAAGGTGCTCTTCGGCGGCTATCCCGGCCCGGTCAAGAACATGTACACCGTGGTCTACTACATCTACGACATGATGTATGAAAACCGCGAGCTGGGCCGCGCCGCCGCTGCCGCCATCGTGCTGTTCGTGTTCATCTTCATCTTCACCATGCTGCAGCGCTGGATCCAGCGGAGGTGGAAGTATGACTGACGGCATAGCCCTCCGCCGAAAATTCGCCTGCGATGCATCTCCTCAACAAGGTCCTGCCGGGAAGGGAGGGGCATGATGGAAAAGCAGACCTCCCGCCGCCTCGGCACCGCCCTGCAGCTCCTGGGCTGGGCGCTGCTCCTTTTGGCGCCCGCCAGCCTGCCCCTCTGGGGGAACCGGCCCCTGGCCTTCACGCTGCTCGTCCTGGGCGCGGCCGTTCTGGCGCTGGGGCTGACCCTCAACCACGGCTACCGCGTGCGCTCCGTCACCGGGCGGACCATCCGCTACGTCCTGCTCACCCTGGGCATGCTGGTCATGATGTTCCCCTTCTACTGGATGATCAGCTCCGCGTTCAAGACCTCGCCGGAGATGAACCTCTTCCCGCCCAGCCTGGCGCCCCGGAACTGGCTGAACTTTGAGAATTTCTTCATCGCCTTTGAAAAGGCGCCCTTCGCGCGCTATTTCCTCAACTCCGTCCTGGTCCTGCTGGGCAGCGTCAGCGTCACGGCGCTCACCACCATCCTGGCGGCCTTCGCCTTCTCGCGCCTGGAGTTCCCGGGGCGGGAAGTCGTTTTCTCCCTCCTGCTCTCCATGATGATGGTGCCCTTTGAGATGCTGGTCATCACCAATTACCAGACCATCGTGAAGGTCGGTCTGAACGATACGCTCTACGCCCTCATCCTGCCCTTCATCTCCAGCATTTTCTATACCTACATCCTGCGCAATTTCTTCCAGTCCATCCCCTCCGGGCTCTACTGGTCCG
>CAZJCB010000077.1:0-9926 GCA_964544245.1 uncultured Christensenella sp. | reverse complement strand
GAGATAGTGTTTCATCGATGAACTCCTCAATCTTCTTTGCGCGCCCGCTGATCAACGTGTTGCCAATGTGATCTTTTCAGCGCCGCACGATAAAACATAATAGAAGCCCCGTGATTGTCTGTCAATTATCTGTGCCGTGTCGACCAATAAATCCCTTGTTTGTTCAGCCGGGGTCGAAATTATAAAGAACAAAAGTTCTTATTTGGGCTCCCGGGTTCTTGTGCCGCCGTGCTTGCTTTGCTATACTTGACCGGCATGGGAGGGTTTTCATGAACGTAGAGCAGCTGATTGACCGCCTGCGGGAAGACGAGGGCTTCCTTTCCTGTGTGAGCAACTGGGAGGTGCTGCCCGCGCGGGAGGCCCGCTACGCCAACTGGCCTGAGGCGGTCAGGCCGGAGGTCATAGGGGCGCTTAAGAGCCGCGGGGTCACGCGCCCGTATATCCACCAGGCGCAGGCGGTCACCCATGCTTTGGATGGGAAGGACGTGTGCGTCGTCACTCCGACGGCTTCGGGGAAAACGCTGTGCTACAATGTCCCGATCCTCAACGCTATCCTTGAAAACGAAGACGTACGCGCCCTGTACCTCTTCCCGACCAAGGCCCTCTCGCAGGACCAGGTCGCCGAGTTGTACGAACTGATTACCGCGATGGACGTGGACATCAAGACCTACACCTATGACGGGGACACGCCGGCCGCCGCGCGCAAAGCCATCCGTCAGGCAGGCCATGTGGTGGTCACCAACCCGGACATGCTGCACAGCAACATCCTGCCCCACCATACCAAGTGGGTCAAGCTGTTTGAAAACCTGCGCTTTATCGTCATCGATGAAATCCACAGCTACCGCGGCATCTTCGGCGCCAACCTGGCCAACGTGCTCAGGAGACTGCTCAGGCTTTGCAGGTTTTATGGCAGCAATCCGCAGTTCATCCTCTGCAGCGCCACCATCGCCAACCCGGGTGAACTGGCCAGCCAGCTCACAGGCCGGGAAGTCGCCCTGGTGGACCGGTCCGGCGCGCCCTCTGGCGAGAAGCATGTCATTTTTTACAACCCCCCCGTCGTGAACAGGCAGCTGGGCATCCGGAAAAGCGCGCTGAACGAGACGCGTGAACTTGCCCTGATGCTGCTGAAGAACAGGGTGCCCGCCATTGTCTTTGCCAGGAGCCGCATCCAGGTGGAGGTGCTGACCAAGGCTATGAAGGAAACGCGTTCAGACGCGCTGGGCAAGTCCGGCTCTGTACGCGGATACCGGGGCGGTTACCTGCCCCAGGAGCGGCGTGAGATCGAACGGGGCCTGCGCAGCGGTACGGTGGACATGGTGGTGTCCACCAACGCGCTGGAACTGGGCATCGACATCGGATCGCTGGACGCCTGCCTTCTGTGCGGCTACCCGGGCACCATCGCCAGCACCTGGCAGCAGGCTGGCCGCGCAGGCCGGCGGATGGGCTCCAGCCTGACGGTCCTGGTGGCTTCCAGCGCCCCGATCGACCAGTACATCATCAGCCATCCTGAATATTTCTTCGCCCAGTCACCTGAAAACGCGCTCACCAATCCGGACAACCTGTATGTGCTGCTCAACCACTTCAAATGCGCTGCCTATGAGCTCCCCTTCAGGGAGGACGAAGGTTTCGGCAACGCCCCGGGTTATGACAGCTTGCTGCAATATTTGGAGGAATCCGGCATTGTGCGGCATGTGGATGGCGGATACTATTGGTCGGCGGAGGATTTTCCCGCGAGTGAGATCAGTTTGCGCACCGCGATGACCGAAAACTTCCTCATCATGGACGTCACCGACCCGGCCCGTGTCCGCGTGGTAGGGGAGATGGACCGTTTCACCGTGCCTATGCTGCTGCATGAAAACGCGATTTACCTGCATGAGGGCGCGCAGTACCAGGTGGAAAAACTGGACTTTGACGCCTGTAAAGCTTTCATCCGGCGGGTGAACGTCGATTACTATACCGACGCGGATCTGAATATCAGCCTGAGCCTGCTGGACATCGCCCGGCAGGAGGAGCACGCCGCCCACGGCGAGGTCAAGGTCACCTCCCTGGTCAAGATTTTCAAGAAAATGAAGTTCGACACCGGAGAATCCCTGGGGTACGGGCCCGTCAGGCTGCCGGAGACGGACATGCACACTACTGCCATGTGGCTCACGCTGCCGCCTGCCGTTGCTGGCGGGTACAGCAACGACAGCCTGCAAAACGGCATGATGGGCATTTCAAACCTGCTGAGGATCGTGGCGCCCCTGTACCTGATGTGTTCTCCCCGCGACCTTGCCGTCAGCTACCAGGTCAAATGCCCCTTCACCGACCTGCCGACCCTGATCCTCTACGACAACTGCCCCGGCGGCATCGGGCTGAGTGAGAAGGCTTTCCTGATGCGCAGGATGCTCATTACCCACGCGGCAGGGGTGGTGAAGGGCTGTGGATGCGAGAACGGCTGCCCCTCCTGCGCCGGCCCGGAGAACCAGATCGGCCGGGATGGCAAACGGACAGCCGCCAGGCTGTTGGACGAGATGCAGCGCCTGATGGCCGCATCGGCTCAGGACTGAGGGAATCATATGCCACCGCTTGCAACGTACGGCAGGGACCTGTCCGTTTCCTACGCCCTGGGCCTCTTCCCCGCGATAGAAGCGCTGAAAAAGAAACCTGAGAGCGTCAGCCGTGTTTTGCTGCACAGCAGCCTGGGCGCGGGGGAGGGGGCAAGGACCCTGCTGGCGTTGTGCGAAGCACACCGCGTCCGTACCGAACCCGCGGACAGGATGCTCAGGCGCCTGTCCGGGAAGGACAACTGCTTTGCGGCCGCCGTGTTCAACAAGGAGTATCATCAGCCTGACCCGACAAAAAACCATCTGGTACTGGTAAACCCCATGGACCTGGGCAACCTGGGCACCATCCTGCGCACCGCGCTGGGCCTCGGGTACCGGGACATCGCACTCATCCGCCCCTGCGCGGACCCCTTTGACCCCCAGGTCGTCAGGGCCAGCATGGGCGCGATTTTGTCGCTCCATGTACAGGAATACGAGTCATACCTGGAATATGCCAGCGAGAACGGGGGACGTTCCCTGTATCCTTTTATGCTGGAGGGCTCGGAGCCCCTTCAGGAGGCGGTAAAAAAGAAAAAACTGCCCTTCAGCTTGGTCTTCGGCAACGAGGGCAGCGGTCTCCCGGGCGAATTCGCTTTGCTGGGCAGCACGGTGAGGATCCCGCAGAATGATGAGGTTGATTCACTCAACCTGGCCGTCGCAGCCGCGATTGGGATGTACGCATTCAGGGAGCTTTAAACCCCAGCGGGTTTTTTGCCGGAATGCCCGCCTTGCGCGGGTAATTGTTAGCGGTCGGGCTGTGCTTCCGGATGGTCTGGACGAGGCTGGTCCGCCCGGGGATGCCGATGTCCGTCAAGATGCCCAGTTGCCCTCCAAGCTCCCGGGCGGCGGCTTCGCCCGCCTTGAGTTCGCCTTTTACCGCGGGGCCTTTCCAGCAAAGCGCGCAGCCGCCGGGCTTCACGAAGGGCAGCAGGTACTCCGACAGAACATTCAGGGGCGCGACAGCGCGGGCAAGTGCCACGTCAAAATGCTCGCGGTACGGTGGGACAGCGAGGTCCTCGGCCCGGCCGGCGAGCACCGTGACCCCCTTCAACCCAAGCAACCGGACAGCCTCCTGCAAAAAAAAGTGGCGCTTCCCCTGCGACTCCAGCAAGACCATTTCAAGGCCCGGCAACGCGATGGCCAGAGGCACACCGGGGAAACCCGCGCCGGAGCCTACGTCGATGGCCCGCCCCCTCTCAGGCAGCAAACCATGCCTGACCGGCAGCAGGGAATCCGCGTAATGCCGAAGCGTCATTTCTTCTTCCGGGACGTTGGTCAGGTCCGTCTTCCGGTTGGTTTCCACGAGCAGCCGGTGATATGCGTCCAGGCGTTCCCTGGCAAGCGCATCAAGGCGGATGCCAAGGCTCCCCAGCACATCGTAATCAATCACCCGCCGCCTCCAGCGCGTTCCTGACCTGCAGCAGGGAGAACACCAGCCCCTCCAGAGAACCTTCTTCGTTGATCCTGCCGCTCTTGATGAGGTATTCCTGCCCGATGCACAGCCTGTAGGCGCGCCTGAGTGTGTCCGCCGTATATACCCGCGCGGACCCCTCCAGCCTTCTTTCAACAAAAACCGGGATGCCCAGTTCCGTGCTGATGGCTGCGGGCGGCTGTCCTTCATCCATCAGGAGCCGGGTGATGAACAGCTGCCTGTAATGCCGCTGCAGCAATGAAATCAGCATCAGGCGCTGCTCGCCGCCCGCCAGCATGTTCTTCAGCATCGGCAGCGCCTGCCTGGCTTTGCCGTCCGCGACCTTCTCAGCCAGGTCAAATACCCTGTACTCAGCGCTGAGCGTCGCCACCGCGTCGATGTCCTCCCGGGTGACGGCTTCCCGTTCGCCCGCGTGGGCGGCGAGTTTGGCGATTTCACCCTTGAGCGTCATCATCTCCCGCCCGCATGCGAATATCAGCTGCTCAGCGGTCTGCCGTTCTATCTTTTTACCGAATTCCTTCAATTCCCTCGCGACCCATTTGATGAGCATCTCCCCGTCCAGCGGTTCAAAGCTGACCACCCCGCCCAGTTCCCTGATCTTTTTGAACAGCCTTTTACTGCCCGCGGCCTTTCCCCGGACAAAGAAAACCAGGCAGACGTGCTCCGGCAGACTGTCCAAATACTGGAACAGGCTGTCCCGGCCTGCCCTGCCGCTGTTTCCCCTGGGCTCCTCCTCATCGCCGTCCGCCAAACGCCCCTGGAGCAGGCTGCTGTCCTTCACTACGACCAGCCGTCGGTCTTCCATCACCGGCAGGGTTTCGCACAGGGCGATCAGTTCCCGCTCCTCGGGGTTGATGAGCGTGCTCATGTTCATCATGGCCATCGGGCCTCTGAGCAGGGCCGTTCGCAATGCTTTGAGCGCGCTTTCCTTGCTGTATTCCTCTTCGCCCTCAAACAGGTATACCTTCCCGACAGCGCCCTGCCTGAGCTGCGCATAAAAACTCTGGTAATCCATCTACTCCCCCTTCTGAAGGTAAGACCGTACCTGCAGCTGCCCGCCCAAAACACTCAGCGTCAGGGCTCCGCGCTCGCCCGTCACCAGACTGGCGGCGCCCCGCGCGTCCAGCCGTTCCAACGCTGCCTGGTAACGGTCCGGCCGGGCGTCGGACGCCGTGATCAGGGAGAGCTGCGGGGATACCCGGTTGAGCAGGCTGGCCGCCATATTCGCCTTTGCTCCATGGTGCGGCGCTTTGAGCACCTGCGCCGGCTGCGCTGCGTACGCCGCGTAATCCGCGCTGATGTCTCCGCAGGTGAGCAGGCTGACGCCGTCAAGGTCCAGCAGCAGCACCAGCGAGCCCCTGTTCGGGTCCTGCCCGGGATAGAAGTCGCCACGCTCAGGCCAGAGAACCTTCGCATTGACACGGCTGGAGGAGAAGGCATCTCCCGCGCCCAGGCTTCCCACCGGTATACCGGCAGCCTGCGCCTCCCCGAGCAAGTCGAGGCTGTCGTCCGTGATGTCCGCATCCGCTGCGCCCCAGGGAAGCAGGATCTCCCTGATGGTGACCCTGTTGTCCATCAGCTGCCTCAGCCCGCCCGCATGGTCAGAATGCAGGTGGGTGAGGATGAGTTTGTCGATCGCCCGCCCTTCACTGAGCAGCATGTTTGAAAGGTCGCCTCCGTGCTCTCCGGTGTCGATCACCCAGGTCTCCTCCCCGTCCATGAGGACCGCGCTGTCAGCGCTGCCGGCGCTCAACTGGACATAACGGACCGAATCGTGCTGCGGGACGAGGCTGAGCGCAGTAATGAGGCACGCGGCCCCGCCGGCGCACAGGAGCCTTGTTATCCTTTTCATCCGGACATAGCGCGTCATGAGCAGGAGCAGGCTAAAAAACAGCAGGGCAGTCAGCAATGGGACCCGTGGCAGGCGGAGAAACGCCCCGGGCAGTCCGGCCGCATAAGCGGCGCCGGCCTGATAAATGCGTGACAGTGCCAACGCGGGCTGGGCGAGGAACCCTGACACCGGGAGGCTGATGAAGGAAAGGAGCAGGGGGACGATATACCCCGTCATCAGGAAACCGATCAGGAGGATGGCCGGCGGCCCGACAAGCAGCCCGACAAGGGAAAAGGCATGGAACGTGTTGATGAGCGGGATTGCCGTCATCACGCTGGCTGAAAAAGTAACAAAATAGGCTTTGACTACACCTTTTACCCAGGCGGGCAGGCGCTGGAATCGACCGCTGCCTTCCGACAGCGCGTTCAGTCGGTCGCCGACGGTGATGATGCCCAGCACCGCCAGGAAGGAGAGTTGGAAACCGAGGCTGAACAGGTCCAGCGGCCTGAAGAAGAGGATAAGCAGGAAAGCGCAGGCCAGGCTGGTCAAGGGGTCCACACGCCTTCTAAACACCTTGCCCAGCAGGAACAGCAGGGTCAGGATAACTGCCCGGACAACAGAAGGCGCGAAATCCAGCAGCCGGCAATAAAACAGCAGCAGTGCTGCGATGATAATGAGCAGCATTCCCGGGGACAAGTGGAAAAAGCGCAGAATGAAAAAGGCCCCGGCCATCAAAAGTCCTACGTGAAGCCCGGAAACGGCCAGCACATGGGCGATCCCGGCATCCCTGAAATCAGAGGTGGTCTCTTCCTTCAGGTCGGACCGCTCGCCCAGAAGCAAGGCCTTGGGAAGCCCGCTATCCTCCCCAAACAGCGCATCAAGTCTGTCGGACAGGTCATTCCTAAGGCGAAGCCAGGGGCTCTGCGGTTCCCGGGTCGTTTCAGGCGTAAAGAGGAGTTCCCGCGAGCCGCTGATGCCCGCGGTGACGCCGCGCTGCAGCAGATAGAGCCGGAAATCAAACCCGTAGGGGTTGACCTGCCCATCAGGGTGGTACAGGCTGCCTGAAAACCGCGCTTCCTGCCCGTCCAGGGGCAGCGGGCTGCCTTTTTCCGGATAATAAGTCCAATAAGCGCCGCTGAGCCAGGTGGTGTTGCCGTCCCCGTCCACCAGCCTTACGTCCCGCAGCAGCGCTTTGACCCGGCCGTCCTCTTCCCGCCATTCGCTTTCCCCGCTCACACGGGCGTTCACCAGATAACTGCCTTCCCCCGGCAGCGCCGGGTGGGCGGCGATTCCCGATAGAAGCAGCCCTAGGAAAAGGAAAATGAAGCCTGCGGCCGCCATTCGCAGGGAAGCGTGCTGCCTGAACAGGAGCGCGGCCATGAGCGCGCAGAACAGTCCGGCAAGAGGCAGTGGAAATTGGAAACCCTCCCAGGCCCTGCCGGCGAGAACGCCCAGCGCGTAGCATATCGCCAGCACCACCAGGGGCCGCTGGGCCGGGAAAGCCCTGGGTTTCACAGGACGACGGAGAGACCGGGACGAGCCTGGACACTTTCCGGAAATACCGCCTGCGCTTCCCGCAGCAGCAATTCATGGTCCGCGCCTGGCTGGAAATGTGCCAGGACGAGTTTTTTCACACCGGCTTCACGGGCCAGCGCGGCAGCCTGGGCAGCGCTGAAATGCGGCAGGCTGTCCTCCTGCCGCGCCTGGGCAAACGTCGCGTCGCAGACGAGCAGGTCAGCGCCTCCGCAGAATCCAGCCAACCCTTTTCCGCCGGAAGCATCGCCCGTGTATACCAGGGAGCGTCCCTCGCGCTCAATGCGCACGGCGTAGGCCGGTACGGGGTGGGTGACGGACAGGGCGGAGACCCGGTATCCCGCGATGACGGCGGGCTGAGTTATGTCTTCAAAGATGAACTCCTCACCCTGCAGAAGGTCCCTGACAGGATGAGGTTCCGGCGGCGCCAGAACCCTCAGCCTGCGGCGCGTGAGCAGGAGATAGTACTTCAGCGGGAGCATGTCGCTGACATGGTCAAAATGCCAGTGGGTGATGAGGACCGCCCCCAGCCCTGCCGGATCCCTCACCGCCATCAGGCGGGAGAGAACCCCGCTGCCCAGGTCCAGCTGCAGCGCATCCGCCCCCTCCTCGACAAGGTAACCGGAACAGGCTCCGTTCGCGCTGGGATAGGATCCGTCGCAGCCAATCACGCTAAGTTTCACGGGGCACCTCCCTGAAAAGGAATCGGGTCGTCAGCCAGAATACCGCGGCGCAGATCAGCATCACGCCAAAGCCCGGCACTGCGCCGCTGAAATTGATGACCAGGATGGAGAAGTTGTACATCGCGTGGAAAACCATCGGCAGCAGGATGGTCTTCTGGCTGACCATGAGCCTGGACAGGAGCAGGCCGATGAGCAGCAGCACGGGGAAGCCCAGCAGAGTGAAATGGATCAGGGCGAAAAGGATGCTGGTGGCCCACACAGCGCCGCGCACCCCGATACGGCGGCCCAGGAAGCCTTGAATCAGCCCGCGGAACAGGAGCTCTTCGCAGACAGCCGGTATGATGGCTGCGCACAGCGCCGCGAGCAGGAGTTCGCCGGCTGAACCGGGTGTCAGGGCGGACGGTTGCCCGGGGGTGACGCCAAGCTGCTGCAGGAAGAGGTAGGTGATGAGGGTCAGGAGCAGCCCGGCCATCGTGAAGGCGACCGCGGACAGCATCGCCAGGCCTGTCCGTTCAGCGCCCGGCAGCTGGAACATCTCTTTTGCCTGCGCTGACGACTCGCGGTTCCTCATCAGGATGAGCGCCGCCGGAAGGCCCATCAGCAGGATTTCCTGGAGGGCTGCCAGCAGGTTTTCCGCGGTGAAACTGAGGTTTCCCCTGGCCAGCATGTCCGGCAGGAACCAGCCGGCCAGCGCGCTGAGGACCGCCAGTGAGACGAGGAGGACCGGGCGTTTATTCAAGGGTATAGTATCCGCCGATCCGGTCACGCCAGGTCAGGTCCAGGCGGATATCGACCCCCGGTTTCAACCCCTGGCGGATCAACTCTGTCTGGACTGTGTGCATCGCCAGTTCCGGCGTGTTGTTGTCCTGGCTCAGGTGGCCCAGCAGCGCGTGGTGAACCCCGGTTTCGTACAGGCCCATCAGCGTCTGGGCGCAGACGATGTTGCTCAGGTGCCCGCGCGCGCCCAGGATGCGCCGTTTGAGCGCTTCCGGGTATCTCATGTTCCCCAATACCATATCCGGGTCGTGGTTGCTTTCCAACAGCACAAGATCGCTGCCGGCCAGAAAACGCAGTACTTTTTTGGGCACCCTGCCCATATCTGTCGCGACGGAGACGCTCCGGCTGCCCGCGAACAGGCGGAAAGCGACCGGGTCCGCGGAATCATGTGATATCGGCATCGGCATGACCCCGAAGTCGCCGATGTAAAAGTCGTCTTCGCTTTGGAAGACCCGCCGCATACCCGGCGGGATTTCCCCGACGATCCTGCGCATGGCGCTTGTTTCCCAGGTCCCTTCGTTTGCGTAAACCGGGATATGGTATTTCCGGCTGAGTACGCCCACGCCCTGGATGTGGTCGGAGTGCTCATGGGTGACCAGGATCGCGTCGATGGTCTCAGGCAGGACGTCGATGCTCTCCAGTGCCTGGGTGATCCTCCGGCCGGGAAGCCCGGCGTCAATCAGGAGCCTTGTCCTCCCGGCCGCGGCGAAGGTGGCGTTGCCGCTTGAACCGCTGTTGAGCGAGCAGAATTCTATCTTCATCATGTTCCCATTCTTGCTGTGCGGGGCAGCCGCCTGCTCCTGTGCCATTATAGACGCTCGACTGGGGCAAGGCAAGGGAAGGGGACGGCGCGGCAAATATGGCTGCCGACCTTGGGGATCGCCTGACCGCTGATGAAGCGCCTGAATTTTGGCTTGACCGTTTTCTCCTGACTGTGATATAGTCGCTATTGGCCGCTCGGGAGAGGTTTCCAAATGCGTTTGCGCTGCCTCAGGGCCTGATGTGCCCAAACGCCCGGCGAGTAAACAAACGGAGGTGCTGCAAGTGTACGCAATCATTGCGACCGGCGGCAAACAGTACCGCGT
>CAZJCB010000076.1:0-9934 GCA_964544245.1 uncultured Christensenella sp. | reverse complement strand
CCGAGCAGGAGGGCAAGAAGGCCGGGGAGTTCTATACCCCCGCCTGCGTGGTGCGTACTATTGTCGAGGTCATCCAGCCCTTCCACGGCCGGGTGTACGATATTATCCTGCAGAGTTTGATACAATTTAATGATGGTTTTAGATTTTTGCTTCTTGCGGGGTAAGCAAGGGTCTTGCAGGGTAAGTGCCTGAAACCTGAGTATTTCTCTCTGCAACATTATGCCGGAAGGCTGCAGCACGGTCAATCCAATAAAAAAAGCGCTCACGATCAGATTGACCGCGAGCGCTCATGTTATGGCCTATTCGATTTTTGTACAGGATATGATTTCGCTGTTCCGGTTCACCAGCACCTCATGAGTATTATTGATATTGACATACCACAGGCGTTCCCCAAGCCGGATGGGCGCATCCTCCGGCTGCTCCAGGTCCACATAGGCGGCCAGAGCTTTTACCGGCATCTCCGCGACGCTAATTTCATCCAGACCGGATGTTTCAGCGACTGCTTCCCGGGCGCGCTCAACTGCCTGAGCGGCAGAGATGTCTCCTTCAACCGGGATACTGCCTGCAAGATGCAGTTTTCTCAACACCGGGATGGAATAGCCGCTGACTGTGCCATCTGCATCAATATCGATCTGTACGGTATCCTCGCCGCCCGGCCAGACAATTGACCAGGACCTGTGACCGGTTCTGCTCACCTGCGTTTCACCATACCAGTAGTCAGCATCCTGCTCAGTAAACGTCCCCTCTGCTTTGGTCGGATCAAGCCCTGTGACGCCGAGGCCTTCAAAGAACGTTGAGGCAATGTCAAAGGCCTGGGAACGGCTGATTTCCGCGCCCCTGGGGAGGGAATAGCCGCTGTGGTCACCCAGCAAATCGTTCTGTTTGAGCAGCTCCTCGTACCAGGCTTTGTCTTCCTCCGACCAGGTGCTGATATCCCCGTGCAACTGGACAAGAATCGATTCAAGCGTCACGGTATCCACCGTCCCATTGACATACGCTGTCATGATTTCATCGCTCAGGCGGTTCAGGGAGTCATCATCCAGATTTTCGCTCAACACCTCTTTTATGGCATCGCTGTCTTTCAGTTCCCCGGCATCAAACAGCATGCGGATCAGTTTCGCTTTCGCATCCGCGTTCCAGGTGTCATAGGTTCCGTGCTGCCCTTCCAGCGGGGCGATCTGCTCAGCAGTATCCTTCCACAGGAGCGTTACAGCCAGCGCGCCAACCGCGGCCAGCATGAGGCACAGGGCAAAGACCAATCCGACTGTCAGTTTCTTTTTCACTTTTGCTCCTCCGGTAATTTTCTCCATCATTTCAGCCTGCATGATGCGGGTTGCTTCCAAACCGGAGAGGTTTTCCCGCAGGCTGATGCCGATTTCATCACGATGATTCATGGTTTCCTCTCCTTTCGGGTTCATATCGAAGCAATTCATAGGCCTTCTTCAAACGCTTCGCTACGGATGTGCGGCTGATCCCAAGCACTTGTGCAGTTTCAGACTGGTTCAGGTTCTGAAAATGATGCAGGAGAATCACCTGCTTGTACTTCGCAGGCAGATCCATGACGTCCATGAACAACTCACGGGATATTTCCCGTGTGGGGGCCACAGGCTCCGGCAGTTCATCAACTGATTTTCGCATGTCAATGTATTTGAACCAGGCCGTGCGTCTGTAATCCTTGCAGGTATTGACGGCTATCTTCATAATCCATGCCTTTGCGGACAGTTCATGACGGCTTTGGATCTGCTCCATGTATTTCCATACTTTCACAAACGTGTCCTGCATGGCGTCTTTCGCCAGCTCGGTGTCAGCAAGGTAAACGAAGCAAAGCTTCAGCACAGCGCTGCTGTACTCCGCAATCCATTCTTCCAGCTGCTTTTCATGAACATCGTCTAAAACCGCAGTGTTGGGCATTTCGCACCTCCTTTCACCTATAAGACGGAATGAAGCAAGCATTATGCAACCCAGATGAAAGAAATAGTTTTTGCCGAGCAAAAAATCGCAGGTTTCATTATACTATAAATGAACCAAGGACTGCCTTTTCTTTTGGCAGCCCTCTGGAATACGTTTAAAGTAGGCGCATGGAGACCCTGGAACAGTTCTACGCGAAACTGGCGGATTACGTACACTGGTTCAACAACTTCCGGATCCACGGTACGCTGGGCTACCTGACCCCGGCGGAATTCAAATAGACCTGTTCCTTATAAATTCTGTCCGACTGGGTGTTGTCAGTCCAATCAAATTTGCTTGATTTACAACTTCCTAACATCCAAGGCACGTAAAAAACCGCACCTTTTGCTATAATGCCCATGAGGTGAAGCCAATGAAAGCCAGGATACTGATTGCCGAAGACGACCCGGCCATTATAAAGTTACTGGATACTAACCTGCAGGTGGCAGGCTATGAGGTGGTCTGCACGGAGGACGGCGCCCAGGCGCTGGCAGCCGCGAGGGCGCATGTGTTTGATTTGGCGCTGCTGGACATCATGATGCCGGAGCTGGACGGCTTTGAACTGCTGCCCCATTTGCTGGAGAAGGACATTCCGGTCATTTTTGTCAGCGCCAAGGCCGATTTGACCAGCCGGGTGCAGGGCCTGCGTCTGGGGGCGGAGGATTATCTGGTGAAACCCTTTGACATCCTGGAGCTGCTGGTGCGTATCGAAAAGGTGCTGAAGCGCCGCCAGGCTGTCCCGGGCATCCTTCAGCACGGGGATGTCACCCTGGATGAAGGCAGCCACAATGTGATCCAGGCTGGTAAAGAAGTATCTTTAAAGCCGCTTGAGTTTGATTTGCTGCGTACCTTCATGCGTTATCCGGGTATGGTGTTAATCCGGGAGCAGTTGCTCAAAAGGGTGTGGGGTGAGGCCTTCCTGGGCGAGAGCCGCACCATCGATGTGCATGTGGCCATTCTGCGGCGCAAACTGAACTGGCAAGACCAGATTTCAACAGTGTATAAGGTTGGTTACCGGTTGGAGCAGCGACCATGAAGCTGCGCACCCGACAGACTCTGGTCTCACTGACGATTATTCTGCTGGTGATGAGTGCGTTTCTATATGCCTATGTTGGCTTGCAAACCAACCGCCTGCTGGATGACGCCCGGGAGAGCGGCGCCTGGCAGCTTCAGGCTTTCAGTGAGCATGTCCTGGCCATTGAGCGCACTGCGGTGTTGGAAAATGAGGCCGCGCAAATCACGCGCCAGGCTCTGGTGCAGTACACCTTTGCCGCCTATGCCCACCTGCTGCAAAGTGCAAAGAAGGCTTTCTCCCTGGTGGCGGAAGGGCAGTACTTATATAACCTGTCCGGAGCAGACCCCATGCAACAATTATCCCTCACTGAACAGACCATCTCCGCCAGCCAGATGCTAAGGCATGAAGGGCGGCTGATGCTGATAACCGGCCTGAACCTGCAGGTATACCAACTGCCTTTTACCCTCTACCTGACAGAGGATATCAGCCAGGTGGAGGAGCAAATCAATGGGCTCACCAGAACCTCCCAGGCGGCGCTGCTCATCAGTCTGTTGGTGTGTGGCCTGCTGTTGCCGCCGTTGATTAGGAAAAGCCTAACCCCACTGGAAACCTTAAGCAGCGTAGCCGACCGCATCGCCGGGGGCAGTTATACCCTGCGCTCTGGCATCGATACCCGGGACGAGGTGGGCACGCTCTCCCGTTCCTTTGACCGGATGGCGGACACCGTGGAGGACAAAATCCGCAGTCTGGAGGACACCAACCGCAGCCAGCAGCTGTTGATTGGCGCCCTGACCCATGAGCTGAAAACCCCCATGACTGCCATCATCGGTTTTTCCGACAGCCTGCTCACCATGCCTCTGAGTGAGGACAAACGGGCAGAGGCTTTGCAGCAGATTCACCAAGCCGCACGGCGCACGGAGCGCCTTTCACAAAAGATGATGCAGATCATTGCTCTGGGGCATGAGGAAGAATTGGAGAAGAAGCCTGTTGACGTCAGGGAATTATATGAACAGGTGTCCCTTGCGGCACAGGAAAGCGTCCAACAGGCAGGCTTGTCCCTGGCTTTGGATATTCAACCGGAAGCCGGCAGGCTGTTAGGCGATGCCGACCTGCTGCACAGTGCGCTCAGTAACCTGGTGGACAACGCCATCAAGGCAAGTTCTCCACGGAAGGCAATCACTCTGAGGGCCAGCCGAGAGGATCAAAATATGGTGCTTACTGTCACTGATCAGGGCCGGGGCATCCCAAAGGATGAGCTGCCCCGTTTGACCCAACCCTTTTATCGGGTGGACAAGGCCCGCAGCCGCAAGCTGGGCGGAGCTGGCCTGGGGCTGGCGCTTTGCCGCTTGGTGGCGCAGGCTCACGGCGGTCAGCTGCGCATTGAAAGCGAATTGGGGCAGGGAACCATGGTCAGTCTCAGTTTGCCGCAAGGAGAGACAGATGAAAGAGCATAAGGGCATGATTTCCATTGCCGCCCTGCTGCTGGCGCTACTGCTGACCATTTTCTTGCTGCCGGTGATGACTGGGCTGATTACCCAGGGCCAGATAAAACGCCAGCCCACGGTGATTGCCACACCGGAGCCGGATTATAAAGACTACGAAGGGCAGGATCTTTAGAAGTAGGCACCCCCCGTTTATTTTGATGGCATCTTTGGCACGCTTTACAAGTTCATAACATCCCGCTGATGTTTTCATGAGGACTTTCAACCCGCCCCTGTCTATCATGAAGGTGATGTAAGCGCGACAGAGCCTTCCTGGCTCAAAGGAGAGTGAACCATGAAACGCATGATATCCCTTGTGCTGCTTGCTGCCTCCCTGTTTGCCCTGCCGGCAATGGCAAGCACTGTGCAGGAGCAGGTCGCAGCGCCTGAAAGGGCACAGGGCGCCTGGCACAGTCCCTCCGGGCGTACCACCGTGCAAATGGATGCTGAGGTCATTGTCCCGGATGTTCCCCGCACACCCATTGTGGAGGTGTTCCCCCGCATCTTTGAGCCGGGGGAAGCCTATGCGCTGGCGGATTCGCTGATTGGCAAAGGAACATGGCAGGCGTATATCGACATGGGCAGCGCCAGTCAACGCATTGACGACGGCCCGCAGCCGGGCTACCAAGACCACGTTTGGAGTGGCACTGACCTGACACACCACGCCTTCGTGCTGGGCGGCGGTGGCAGGAGGAGGTATAGCCTACCGGCCAAGACAGTGCATGCCATGTACACCGCAGATGGCATGCTGGGCCAGGCACAGGTGATGGTCAGCATGATCTATCAATATAAACAAGGGGAAAATCCGGGGCGCAAGGTGGGCAGCCAGCAGGACGCGGTGGCGCAGGCAAACGCTGTGGTGAGCAGCATCTGGCCGGACATGCGGTTCCAGTCCGTGGACAAAGACATGGAAAACTTGTCCGATCGCATTTCCTACGAAGGCAATCCAGAGGATTATGGCTACCGCATCCATTTCGCCAGGCAACTGCACGGCGTAGCTGTCACACCGGTCAGCCAGCAGGGTGCCGGGGACGCCAATTACTTCACCCCAGGGATGAATGAGACCATCTACCACCTGCCCTTGGCGTATGAGAGATTATATGTGGATGTGGGTGAGGACGGCATCTTCCAGCTGCGCTATGACAACCCGCTGCGCATCGGAAATACCCTGGTGGACAGCTCCGCCTTGCTGCCCTTTGAGCGCATTCTGGAGATTTTTGGCAGTGTCAGCCCGCTGATGTACGCCCCTTTCGAGCAGGCCAGCAACAACGGCATCCAGGTGGACCGCGTGGCGCTGGGCTACATGAACCTGCAGATGAAGGACCATCCGGACCGTTACCAGATGGTGCCGGTATGGGACTTCTTTGGCAGCCGCACCATTGACCAGGAGTTTTATGAGGATGCCAACCTCTCCCTCTTCACCATCAACGCCATTGATGGCACAGTGATTGACCGTTATTTGGGGTATTGAGGTAATGAGTATGAGGAAGAAGAGCATTTCATTTGCATTGGCAGTTGTTCTAATCTGTCTCCAGGCCTTAGCGTTTGGTGACCAGACGCTTGCACAATGGCTGAATGCCCCTGAAAGCATCCAAACGAACATGAAATCCAACACTGGCAAAACCATCATAGAAATTGATGCTGCTGTGTTTGTGCCCTATGCCTCGAAAGTGCCAGTGTACGCTGTTGCGCCGCGCAAGTACAACATGGAGGAACTGCGTGCCATGGCGGACGCCGCCTTTGGGCAAGAAGTTTATGAGGGCGATGAGGATTTTAAGGTGCAGCACCAAACAATCGGCCCGGATTCCACTTTTGAGCATTGGAACCGTTCCATGGTGTTGAGTTCGCGAAAGCTTATTCAAACAGGCAGGGCTGATCAGCCTCTACCGGCAGCTCAAATGTATGTGTCCATTATGGACTTGCCTGACGGGTCAATCGTCTCGGCCCATGCTGAATATGATCTCCAGCAGGTGATTGGCGAGGGCTATTACTTTGCCAACCTCAGTGCGCAACCCTTGAACAGGCAACCCGTCGGCACCAAAATATCCTTTGATGACGCCAAAAAGACAGCCGACGCTGCAGTTGCCGCCTTTGCTCCCGGCCGGGCTCTGGCAGGCGCTGCCATCCTGAAAAATGAAATCATGGTGAAAGGCTCGGCCAAGGCTGCACGCAGCAGCAGTGAGGGATTTGTGCTGTATTACACATTGGCACGGGAACTTCCTCTGACATACGTCTATGGAGAAATCAGCAAATCCGATTTTATTGAACCCACCCAAAGCGAGTTGATTACCGTGGTGGTGGATGATAAAGGCATCTGTAACCTGATGTTTAACTGGCCGCACGATGTAACCGGCGTTCTTGAAGAGAATGCCGCGCTGTTGAGCTTTCCCCAGGTGATGGATATCGCCGGCCGTTTGCTGCCATTGAAATACGCTTCCTGGGAACGGACTTACAGGAAGGTGAAGGTATTTGTCTCAGACATTCGCCTGGGGTATATGAGGGTGCCGCAAAAACAGAACCCCCGGCAATTTCAGTTGGTTCCGGTTTGGGACTTCTTTGGAACAGTAAACCTTGCTGGTAATAACACCGTGAAGTGGGACTGGGCATACAACAGTTTGTTCACCATCAACGCCATGGACGGCACCGCTATTGACCGGGACTATGGGTATTGATTATGGGTATTGATGTGAACCGCTGCCTGCGCGCCTTACGCGTGGACTTGTCCAAAACCTTGCTTTCGCGTTGGTTCTTCATCGCCCTGCTGGCCACTTTGTTTTCCCTGTGGCTGTCGGTGTCCCAGTCCTTAGGACATTTATCAGACTACCTGATGTACAACGATGAGCCTAATTGGGCAAGCTTCCTTCAGGAGGCTATGCGGGGGCACTTCGCGGCACTGAGCCTGCCGGCCTTGTCCGCCCTGCCGGCGGCTGCCCTGGCTTTGACTGAGATCCAGACCGGGGCTGCCCGGGCTGCCGTTTTCCGCAGCGGCTTTGCGTCCTATGTTGGCAGCAAGACCATCGCTGTACTCCTAAGCGGCATGGCGGTGCAGCTTGGCGCAGTCCTGGCACTGGCGCTGTACATGCAGGGCTTACGCCTGTTTGCCCTGGGGCAGCCCATCCCTCTGCATTTGCTTTCGGACGCCGTTTCCCCCACCCTGGGACGGATGCTGTGCGGCGGGCTGTGGGCGGGGGCGGGCAGCCTGCTGGCCTTGCTGAGTGATACCACCAGCGCCGCCACTGTGGGGCCGCTATGCCTGTGCTATGGGCTGATGATGGTGGGCACCCGCTTCTTCCCCCGGGTGGATGCCTTAAACCCCCTCTTGTGGATGAACCAGGCTTCTCCCTTTTTGTGGCTGGGGCTGCTGGCGCTGGGCGTTGTGCTGGGCTTTGTCAACCTAAGGCAGGTGAAGGCCAGTGTCTGACCTCAAAAAAGCTGGCCTGTGCGCCGGATGGAACCTGTACACTCTACGCAAGAACCCTCGCTTTTACCTGGCGCTAATCATGGGGTTTTTACTGTGCTGGATGCTGACGGACAAGACCCTGCGCATCTCCCGGGATTTTCAAACGGACCTGCAGGCTTTTGAGGCCTTCATCTGGTGCTTTGCTGACGGGGACAGCATCCTGTACGCCTCCCTGGTGCTGATGCTTACGCTGTCCGCCTTTCCGCGCCTGGACGCCGCGGGCAGCTATTTTAGCTTCCGGGCCGGGCGCCGGGCCTGGCTGCTGGGCCAGGTGCTGACGGTATTTATCATCACCCTGGGTTATTGCCTGATGCTGTTGCTCTTTTCCATGCTGCTGAGCATCGGCCGGGCCAACTTCGCATCAACCTGGAGCGACACCGCCACCCTGTTGTCCTTCTCCCCAGGCGGCTTTGATCCGGCCTTCGCGGTTTCCCGCAAGATGGTGAAGCTGACCCTGCCCTACCCGGCGCTGCTCCAAATCTTCAGCCTGCTGTTTTTGTATATGCTGCTGATATCCGCCGTGCAGTTGGCCTTCACCGTGGTGAAAAGCCGCAAGACTGGCACGGCTATCGCCCTGCTGATTGGCCTGGGGGGCTTTATCTTTACGCCGGAGCGCTTCATGCTGTGGCTGAACCTGCCCCGGGAGTTCACCTTCTACGCCAACCTGCTCTCCGCCTGGCTGTCCCCCTTGCAGCACGCCACCTTCATGATGCATAGCTTCGGCTATGACCTGCTGCCCAGGATGCACACTTCCATGCTGCTGCTGGGTGGGGTGAGCCTGCTGTTGCTGGGCTTGGCTGCTATTAGGATGCGCAAGTACAATTATGTGTTTTCAGGAGGCATCAGCCATGATTGAGTTTGACCCTAAACAAGATACAACCAATTACGCCGTGGAGGTCACAAACCTTTGCATGCGCTTTGGCTCGGACACCGTGGTGAAGGATGTCAGCTGCCAGTTTGAACAGGGGCAGATTCACGGCATCGTTGGGCGTAACGGCTCGGGCAAGACGGTGCTGATGAAGTGCATCTGTGGCTTCCTGCGGCCCACAACCGGCCAAGCCCGGGTGTTTGGCAGGGTCATCGGCAAGGAGGCCGACTTCGCCCCGGACACCGGCATGCTGATTGAATCCCCGGGCTTTTTGCCCAATGAAACCGGTGTGAACAACCTGCTGTGGCTGGCGCGTCTGTCGGGCATCAAGGGGCGTGAGCGGGTAAAGGAGTGCATCCGTCTGGTGGGCTTGGATTCCTCTCTTAATAAGGGCGTTGGCAAGTATTCTATGGGCATGCGCCAGAGGTTGGGAATTGCCCAGGCGCTGCTGGGAGACCCTTCCCTCCTCATCCTGGACGAGCCCACTAACGGCTTGGACAAACAGGGCGTGGCGGACATCCGGGCTTTGCTGCTGAGCCTCAAAGCACAGGGCAAGACCATCCTGCTGGCCAGCCACAACCCCCTGGACATCAGCGAATTGTGCGACAGCGTGCGGGAGATGGATGGCGGGGTGATGAGCACATTGTATGAGGGTATGGCAATCCATTCCGTTTCTTGACACATTTTCTCTTTTCGGGGCGCATTTCAGTAAGCGAAGTTACCGCTGTACAGTAGAATCGCAAGTTATCAGACCGGGTACGCAAGGAACGTTTTGGCGGGGCTTCATTTCAGAAACCGCTGCATAGGCTTTCTGATCCTTCAGAGCCTGTGGGTAGTTGTTTTCTTTTGAATTATTAAAGTTGACGCTGTTTTAGATTGACTCTAGGGATGCAGATTTGCTTAATATCCGTGGTCGTAGACAAAAATAAATAAAAAAATGAACAAATGAGTAAAATAGCTTTATGCAAGCAGGATGAAAGAACTGGTTTCTATCGGGCTTAAAATTGGAATCCAATGATATAGTAAAAGGGCTGCCTTTCCTGTGGCAGCCCTTGGTCATGTTGCGAGGTCAACCCAAATGTCTGGCTGATTCGGCCTTAGCAGGTTCTCCTGTGCCTTACTTCGCCGCCTCCTGAAGCGCCTTGATGAAGGCGTCCGCGTCC
>CAZJCB010000075.1:0-10113 GCA_964544245.1 uncultured Christensenella sp. | reverse complement strand
CATCCAGTCCGTCGAGCGCACCGGGCTCACAGGGATGTGATCCCTGTATTCTCCGGTATCCCAATCCTTTCAATTTCCTCAGGTTAAACGTTTATTTTCGCGGTATGTCTGGCTTATTTCCCTTATAGTCCCCGGTTTTGCCCTTTCCGCGGACCCGGGCGCCCGCCGCGGGCGGGGCAGGCCGGTCCGCGCCTCCCTGCCCCCGAAATTCCGGTAGTTTTCCGGCCTGAAACGCTTGACAAAGGCATGCCTTCGGGCGTAAACTCTTGTCGGAGAAGGATAAACGTTTATCCTTACAAAGTTTGTCCGGAAGACCAAAAAAATAGGAGGCTCGCGAATGAAAAGGATCCTGACCGCCCTGATCGCCCTGACCCTGCTGCTCTCCCTGGGGGTATCCGCCGGCGCGGAGACCATGGTGCTCTTCACCCCCTGGGCCAACACCTCCACCGACCAGGACACCGCGCTGGTACGCGCGAAGCTGGAAGAGGAAATGGCCTCCGACGGCCTGGACATCCAGCTGGACTGGATCATCACCCCCGTTGACGGGTCCCTGGAGAAACTCGCTGTGCTGCTCTCCAGCGGCGAGCAGATCGACGCCGCGGCGATGAACATCGGCGACGCCCGTACCTACCTGACCGCCGGCAACATCATCCGCCCGCTCAACGACCTGCTGGACCAGTACGGCCCGAACCTGAAGGCGATGATCCCCGAGAACGCCTGGGCCGCCGTGACGGACAAGGACGGCAACATCTGGGCGCTGCCGGACTACTACATGTGGCGCTGGCAGGGCTGCGCCATCCGCACGGACCTGCTGGCCGCGAACGGCCTGGAAATCCCCACCACCATCCCCGAGATGGAACACGTGATGCAGACCTTCAAGGAAAAATATCCCGACATGATCCCCGCGGTCGCCCTGCCCTGGTTCTCCGACCCCTACCTGCAGGGCGCGTCCGGCGCGGGCGTCTCCTCCATGATGACCGAATGGGTCCTTAGCCCCGAAGGCAAGGTCGTGCCGTCCATGACGCTGCCCGGCTACAAGAACCTCATCGCCCTGTACACCAAGTGGGTCGAAAACGGCTGGCTGGACCCCGAATGGCTCTCCGGCAGCGACGACAGCCAGTCCAAGCTCTGGGTCTCCGGCCGCACCGGCATCTACTTCTGCGACCCGCACCGCGCGCTGGACTGGACCTGGGCGGCCCTGAAGGCCAATTTCCCGGACGCCACCGGCGATTTCGTGCCCGTACCCCTGGCCGAGGACGGCAAGATGTACTTCCCGCTGGACTACGGCGTGGGCCGCGTGGTCTGGGTCTCCCAGATGAGCAAGCACCCGGAGCTGGTCGTCCAGTTCTTTGACAAGATGATTTCCGAGCTGGACTTCTACGCCATCGCCGAGAACGGCGTGCCGGACCTGCACTGGATCGACAACGGCGACAGCTGGTCGCTGCCGGAAGGCATCTCCGCCGACAGCCCGCTGTACGCCGACGTGTACAGCCCGCTTTCCTGGGAATTCATCGACGTGCTCAAGCCCTCCGCCAACGCCAACCCCGACGCCGCCGGCCTGCACGACGGCCTGAACGAGTCCTACGCCCAGGCGGAACTGATCTACACCGGCCTGGAAGGCTTCACCCTGGACGGCAGCGAGCTGGGCATGTACACCCCCATCGACCTGTACGAGAACCTCTTCAACATCACCATCGGCGTGAACAGCCTGGACGACTTTGACAAGATCGTCGCGGACTGGTACGCCACCGGCGGCCAGGAGCTGGTCGACGCCTACACCAAGCAGTACGAAGACTGGAAAGCCGCCCAGTAACAGCCGGAACCTATGACCTTGCCCGGCAGGGCCGCCCGCAAGCCGCCCTGCCGGGCTTTCCAAAGAAAGGGTTACAACGGGGATGAACCGAACCGCCAACGCCCTGGGGCCCAGGCGCCTGGACACGCCGCTGAAGAGGCTTTCGCACAACCTGCGCAAGTACAGGCTGCTCTACCTGATGTTCCTGCCCACCGTCGTGGTGCTGGCGGTGTTCAACTACTACCCCCTCTGGGGCCTGCGCATCGCGTTTTACAATTTCATCCCCTGGATGGGCTTTGAGGGCAGCAAGTTCGTCGGCCTGCAGAACTTCAGGACGCTGTTCAACCTGCCGGATTTCTCCAGGCTCATCGAGAACACCGTCGTCATCAACCTGATGAAAATCTTCTTCGGCTTCCCAGCGCCCATCCTCTTCGCCCTCCTGCTCAACGAGGTACGCTCCAAGGCCTTCAAGCGCACCGTGCAGACCATCTCCTACCTGCCCCACTTCGTGTCCTGGATCATCGTCAGCGCCATCCTCTACACCCTCATCAACGGCAGCTACGGCCTGCTCAACATGCTCATGCGGGACATGGGCGTCAAGCCGCCGGTCTGGTACACCCGGCCGGACCTGTGGCGGGGCATCCTGGTGGGCACGGACATCTGGAAGGGCGTGGGCTTCAGCTCCATCCTCTACCTCGCGGCCATCTCCAACATCAATTCCGAGATGTACGAGGCCGCGGTCATCGACGGGGCCACCCGCCTGCAGCAGACCCGCTGGATCACCCTGCCCAGCATGCTGCCCACCATCGTGGTGATGTTCATCATCCAGATGGGCGGGCTGATGAACGGCAATTTCCAGCAGATCTACGCCCTGGTGGGCTCCAACACCGCCATCTACAAAACGGTGGACACCCTGGACTACTACATCTACCGCATCGGCATCGGCAAGATGAACTACTCCCTGGGCACCACGATGGGCATTTTCCAGTCCCTCATCAGCTTTTCCCTCGTGATGCTCACCAACTACATCGCCAACAAAACGGGGGACATGGGCATATGGTGAACGGTGTGAAACGCCGCCTCCGCCGCCGCTGGACGGAGCCGACCGCGGCGCGCCTGCACTGGCGCGTCGTCATCAACCTGGTGATGTTCCTGCTGGGCGTCCTGTTCGTCATCCCCTTCCTGCTCATCCTCATCGCCTCCTTCACCGAGGAGGTGGAGATCGCGGCCAAAGGATTCCAGTTCTTCCCCAGGAGCCTGACCTTTTACAACTACAAGTACCTCTTCGGCGCCAGCGACAAGTTCCTCACCGCCCTCCGGCTGACCTCCTTCGTCACCCTCATCGGCACGCTGAACACCCTCTTTTTCACCTCCCTGGGCGCCTACGCGCTCAGCCGCAAATACCTGCCCTACCGCAAGGGGCTGACACTGTTCGTGTTCGTCACCATGCTCATCTCCGGCGGCCTCATCCCCTGGTACCTGGTCGTGACCGGCCTGGGCATGAGCGACTCCATCTACGCGCTGTTCATCCCCGGCACCATCGCCACCTGGAACCTGATCATCATGCGCAATTCCTTCTCCGCCCTGCCCGAATCGCTGGAGGACTCCGCCAAGATCGACGGCGCGGGGGATTTCACCGTCTTTTTCCGCATCATCGTGCCCATCTCCATGCCCATCCTGGCCACCATGATCGTCTACCTGGCCATCGGCTACTGGAACGAATGGTACGCCAACATGCTGTTCATCATCCGGCGCAACGACCTGCGCTCCCTGCAGTACCTCCTGCGCGAGATCCTGAACACCAACGCCTCCCTCAACAGCCGCGGCGCCATCGACATCCGCACCACGGCCGAGCGCGCCATCCCCTCGGAGAGCCTGAAGATGGCCTCCGTCATGGTGGCGACGGCGCCCATCCTGGCCGTTTACCCCTTCTTCCAGCGCTATTTCATCCACGGCATCATGATCGGGTCCATCAAGGAATAGCCCTGGCACGAAGGCCGCAATTGGGCTATAATCGGGGCAGCCAAAGGTTTGATGACCGTCCCCCGCGCGGTGTGGAAACCCGCGTGAATAATAGACCAAAGGAGTGTGCATCATGAAGAGATTCCTTTCCCTGCTGACGGCGCTGGCGCTCATGCTGGCCGCGCTGCCCGCCCTGGCCGAAGAGCCGGTGCTGGACCCGGAGGGCAACCTGCCCGAGACGCTGGCGGACCCCAACATCTCCATCGTGTTCTGGATGAGCTGGAACGGCTACCGCAACACGAAGGCCAACAACCCCACCGTGTTTGAGGCGACGATGGAGGCCAAGGAGCACTTCGAGAAGAAATACGGCGGCACCGTGGAGATCATCGGCGTCAACTGGAACGACCAGCTGCAGAAGTGCATCGACATGCAGCAGGCCGGCGACGCGCCCGACCTGGTCCTGATGTACGAGTCCGTGTTCCACAACGCGGTCCTGCAGGGCATCATCTCCCCGCTGGACGACTACGTGGGCGAGGACGACTACAGTTACTGGAACATCGCCAAAGAGCACTACATGTGGGAAAACAGCCACTACGCGGTGCCCATCAAGCCCTATTTCAAGCACATCACCTTCAACCGCACGATGTTCGAGTACGAAGGCCTGGAAGCCCCGGACGAGCTCTACGCCCGCGGCGAGTGGGACTTTGACGCCTTCCTGGAGGCCGGCCAGGCCCTGACCTACGACACGGACGGCGACGGGGAGATCGACCAGTACGGCTTCTCCGGCTACGGCGACACGATGAGCCACATCCTCATCGCCAACCACGGCGGCCTGCTGAACATCGACCAGGCGAACGGCGCCGTCACCAGCGCGCTCAAGGACCCGGAGACCATGGAAGCCATCGAGTACATGAGCCGGATGATGTCCAACACCGAGGGCATGTGGCTGCTGGACGACAGCGAGATGTTCGGCTACTTTGACAACAACGCCCTGGGCATGATCGTGGGCAAGGAGATCCAGGACGCCCGAGCCCTGCCCTTTGACGTCGGCCTGGTCCCCTACCCCCACGGCCCCTCCGGCAGCCCGGACGAGGTCTACGTGTACAGCCAGTCCTGGGCGGTGCCCACGGGCTCTGACAACGCGGAAGCCGCCGTCGCCTACATCCAGATGGTCAACGAGGTGCAGAAGGCCTACGGCGACGCCAAGGAGCGCGAGCGCTACGGCAAGGCTCCCGACGGCGTGACGGACATGTACGACCTGATCTACCAAGACCATGAGCTCATCACCCGCTACGACAAGGGCCTGGCGGACATCTGGACCGTGATGGCCACCATGAACAACTACATGGCCGAGGGCGTACCCGCCTCCACCATCGTCGAGCGCGTCGACCCGCTCGTCAACGCGGAGATCGAGAAGGCGTTCGCGAAGTAGGGAAGGCGACAAAGCCTTGCGGGTAATCGGGATATACCGGGGGATTCCATCCCCCGGACTCCCAGGCAAGGGAGTTCCTCCCTTGACCCAATGATGATTTGAACCGTGGACATATTCTGCGCAAAACAAGGGAGGACGGAATACGCCCTCCCTTTGTGAAAGGAAGAGGAATGGACAGGATCAGGCTGCTCATCGACACGGACATCGGCGGGGACATCGACGACGCGCTGACGCTGGCGATGGCGCTCAACAGCCCGGAGATCGACCTGCTGGGCGTCGCCACGGTCTACTCCGCGGGGCAGTGGCGCGCGGACCTGGTGAAGGCGATGCTGAAAACCTGGGGCCGGGAGGACGTGCCGGTGCGCCGGGGCGCGGAGCGGCCCCTCCTGGGGCGCTACCCGCACGACCAGGGGGCGGAACCTTTGGTCAACGAGGCCGTGCCCTTCCTCATCAAAACCTGCCGGGAAAACCCCGGGCTCACCCTGCTGGGCATCGGGCCCATGACCAACGTCGCCCTGGTCCTGGCGCAGGCCCCGGACATCATCCCCACGACGCGCTTCGTGTTCATGGGCGGCATGCTCAAGTGCGCCCTGCCCGAATGGAACATCCTCTGCGACCCGGAGGCCGCGAAAATGGTCTTTGACCTGGTCCCCCTGCGCCTGATCGGCCTGGACATCACCGAACAGTGCCGCCTGAGCCGGGAAGAGGCTCAGCAGCTGACCCAGGGGGATGACCCGCGGCTCCGCTTCCTCAAGGGCGAGTTTGACCGCTTCTTCACCCAGTTCACCTTCCCCCCCACCCTGCACGACCCGCTGGCCCTGGCCTCCCTGCTCTGGGACGGCCTGATCACCTGGGAAGACCTGGACATCCGCGTGGAGACCCGGGGAGAACTGACCCGCGGCGCCACGGTGCACATGCGGCACGAAAAGGGCGGCCGCGTCCAATGGGGCTGGGAAGTCCGGGCGGCGGAAGCCCTCCTGAAGATGACCCGCAGGATCCGCGGGGAGGGGTGACGCCGGGGATCATTCGCCTCACGCCAGCGCCTGTAAACGTTCCCGGATGTCCCGGGTCCTGGGGTGCTCCGCCCCGAAGGCGCGCTCAAAGCCAGGCAGGGAGCGGCGCAGGTGGTCCGCGGCCAGGGCGGGCTCCCCCTGCCGCTGGTACAGCAGGCCGAGGTGGTAATGGGGCTGGGCAGAACAGACGCTGTCCTCCCCCGCCACGTTTTCCGCGATGGCTGCCGCCTGCAGGAGCGCTGCACGGGCCTCGTCCCCGTCCCCCCTGTCGCGCAGGGCGCAGCCCAGGCTGACCAGGTAGGTGGAGCGGTCCAGGTTGTCCGCCGGGGACAGGCGCCGGTGCATCGCGATCGCCTCCCTGAAGCAGGCGATGGCGGCGTCGTGGTCTTCCAGGCGGTAGAGGCTGTTTCCCAGGTTGACGAGGGAGTTGGCCAGTTCCAGGCTGTCCTCGCGGATGAGCCCCCTGAGTTTGTCCAGCACCTCCCGCTGCAGCGCCGCCGCTTCCCGGTAATCGCCGTGGAAATACAGCGCCAGCCCCTTGGTGCTCCGGATGACCAGGATAGCGTGGGATTCGTCGTCGCCGTACAGGTCCCTGAGCAGCCGCTCGGCGCGCGTGATGCCCTCCATGGCTTCCTCAAACAGGCCCAGGGTGGCGGCGTTGAAGGCCAGCGCGTTGTACAGCTGCAGGGCGAGGACGGAAGCGGACAAGCCCAATTCCCCCAGGAGCGCGGCGCCCTCTTTCGCCCAGCGGATGCCGGCGTGGTAATCGGCGTACACCCAGATCTGCAGGTGGCTCATCGCGTCGCAGTAGAGCGCCCGGTTGACGCCGCCGCGGGGCAGCGCTTCCAGGGCCTCCCCCATCGCCTTCAGTTCCTCCCCCATGGCGTTGATCCCCGCCAGGATCATCCCCCATTTGAGCCCGGTGAAGGCGTAGCGCGCCTTCGCGGCGTGCGGGAGAAGCCGCGCCAGCTCCCGGACGGTGCCCTGGGAGCCTTCCACCTGCTCCGTCAGCAGCAGCATCGCTGCCTGCACGGCGTACAGGTCAAACAGGAGTTCCGGCGCGCCCGGGCTGCCATCGGCCAGGGCTTCGCGCGCGCGGGAAAGCAGCCGCTTGGCGGAGGAAAAGCGCGGCGCGTTGGCCAGCTGCTGCACGGTGTTGAGCAGGAACCAGACCGCGCCGGGCGTCGTGAGCCGGACAGACCGGGCGGCATGGGCGGCGATGTCCACATACTGGGCGGGCAGCGGCGCCGCGTAGGGGGGCAGGCTGCCGCCCAGCAGCCGCAGCAGCCCAGGGCAGGCGTCCGGGTCGACGCCCTCCCCGCGGCATACTTCCGCGATCAGCGGGTGCATGCCGTAGCCCGCGGAATGGGAATACAGCCATCCGGCATGCGAGAGCGCCTCCAGCGCGTCCACCAGGCGGCCGGGTTCCGGGACGGCGTCCCTGAGCAGCAGGCAGCAATTGTCAAAGGCATAGGTGCGCGGCGGCAGCAGCGCGAAGGCGCGCAGCAGGGCCTGCTGCTCCGGCGGCAGCTGCTCCGGGCGGAACAGGCGGGCCAGGAGGGAGGACACGTCCACCCGGCCGGCCCCGCCGACAAAGGCGCCCTGGATGCCCCTGGTGTCCAGCCACTCCGCCAGTTCCGGGACGCTCAGGCGCTTCGCCCGCGCCATGGCGCCCATCAGCCCGCACAGCAGGGGGTGGTGGCGCAGCGTGTCCCGCAGGAGGGCGTCCAGCAGCGCCCCGTCCTCCCCCTGGACGGGCAGTTCATAATGGCGGCTGAAGAGGGCCCGGGCGGCGGGCGCCCCCACCCCGTCCAGGCGCAGCGTATCAAAGCCCGGCAGGCCGGACAGGCGCGAGGTGACGACGACGTCGCAGCGCAGGGTCTTCAGCATCGCGAGGCCTTCGTCCCCGTCGGGGTCGCGGTCCAGGTGGTCGATCAGCAGCAGCGTCCTCTCCTGGGGGGCGGGCTGCAGTTTCTCCACGCATTCCTTCAGCCGCGTCTCCGGGCTGCCGCCGTGCAGGCCTGCGAAGGCGCCTTCAAAGCTCTCCTGCAGGCTGCCGGCGTAGTCCACGCAGGCGACGCGGGAGAAAACGCCCATATCCTGCAGGCTGCGCAGGGCCTGGCGAAGCAGTTCCGTTTTCCCGATCCCGCCGATCCCGCTGACGAGCGTCCGGGAACCGCGGATGACGCGGCTGACGAGGTCCGCCAGCTCCTCCTCCCGCCCCAAAAACTCCCCGGGGGGCAGCACCGGGTCGCAGAGCGCGGAGCGGGGGTTCGTCAGCGGCACAGGCGGCGGAAAGGCCGTGCCGCGCGCGCGGTGCAGGTGGACCTGGTAGATCTGCAGCAGCTGGAAAGAGGGGTCAAGGCGAAGCCGCCCCATCGCGCCGTTGCCCATCTGCGGCCCGAAAAAGGCGTGCAGCGAGAGGGCGGCCAGGCAATAGGCGGCGTAAAACAGCCGGGTGGGCTCGTCGTTGGCGAAACCGCCCTCCAGCCACAGGAGGCTTTGCAGGTAGCCGTGGATGGCGGCGGTCACCGAGGCGTCTGCGGTCTGGATGGGCGGCAGGTACGCGCGGATCCGCTGGAACAGGGCGGCGTGGTCATAGCGCTTCAGGTGGAGAAAACGCTGGAAACGCCGGATGGCGCGCAGCAAAAAAACCCGCGTCCACAGCGGCTTCTGCCTGGCGGAAATAGTCCTCGTAAAAGCCCGCCGCGCCGCTCCGGTTCAGCAGGTCGCTCAGGTAGCGGTTGCGCTGTTCCCCCACCTGCCAGAGCTTTCCGCCCTGCTCCCCCAGCGCCAGCATGTCGCCCAGCATCTCCCCCCAGAAGCCCGTCAGCGTCAGGCCTTTGCGCATCGCCTTGTAAAGGACCGGCGGCGAAGGAACGGGAAAATCCTCCTTGGTCAGGAGGCGGTAAATGTTTTTCAGGGAAAGGATCGGGCTGCCGGCTTCCGCGTCGCTCATCGGGTTCCCCCAGGCGCTTCATATCGTTTTCTATTTCACATGATACAACGAAAGCGGTTTATTTGCAAACGTTTCCGGCGTCCCTTATGATCACCACCGCCAGGGAAAGGTCTTTACTGTGCTGTCCGCGGGGCCTGGATCAGGGCGCCGTTCTTGCAGACCCTCGGATCGGTGCAGGCCGGCCGCGTTGAAGCAGCACGGCCGCTTCTCTCCCTTTCGCAGCTTGTCACAGGCGGCGGTCAGCCGCCTTTGCCGGGTATCCGTGCCGCCGGCCGCGCGCAGCCACCGGAACCATTCCCAGCGCCCCCTGACGGTGCAGGCCTGCCAGTGGGCCAGGAGGCCGCCGCTCTCCAGGCTCTCCAGAAAATCCGCGGGCAGGTCAGGTTCCGGCCAGGCCTTCGCGGGGGCGAGGCTCAACGCCACACGGCTTCCCGCCCTGAGGGCCTTCTTCCCGGCCAGGCCGGCGGCAACGGCGATGAAATGCCCGCCCCGCCCGTCCGGTTCAGCCGGGGCCACAAAGGGCAGGCCGTCGATCAGGCCTTCCGCCATCACCATGCCGCGGGAGGGGAGGGACGCGCTGGTTTCCCTGTCCAGGCGCAGCAGGAAGACGCCGTTGATCTCCTCCAGCTCTGCCTGAACCGGGCGTGCTGACTCTGCCATGCCGCCGTGACCTCCTTCCCTGATTGCAGGATGATTGTACCCGCCCGGGCAGGAGAGCCGCGCGGTCGCCGGAATCGGTTCGCCGACGATTTCCTGCTTCCCATTTTCATACGATATACTAAAAAAAGCAAGCAGGGAATTGTCCTCTCGCGTGATATAAACCATTAAATATTCTTTCACGGCGCTCTCCAGTGCGAGGAAGGGGCCGAACTTAACAAACCAGGACTACTCGAAGGTGATCCGCAGCGTGATCTCCGCGACTTTGGAGACGGTTTCGTGCACGGAGCAGTACTTC
>CAZJCB010000074.1:0-10114 GCA_964544245.1 uncultured Christensenella sp. | reverse complement strand
ATGTGTATAATATTTCCATAAACCTGCATGAATGTATCAGCCTTTTCAGGGGACACGCCGGAAGGCGGAGAATGATGGAGTTGAACGGGTGTCAGCCGCGTCGGTGCCGGGGAGGAGATTCTGGAAAAGGGCCCTGCTGCTCTTCGCGGCCGGCCTTGCGGTTTCCCTTCTGCTGACGGCCTTTCGGGGCAAGCCGGAAGGCGCGTTCCTGTCTGACCTGCTCTTCTGCGCCGGCTCCGCCTATCTGATCGCGGGCCTGTGGGGGTGGCTTAAGAACCTCGGCGCGTTCAACAGCCTGGTCTACGGCACCAGGAGCCTTTTGCGCATGTACCGCGGGCGGAGGGAAACGCCCAGGGACAAAATGGCGGGAGGGTACCTCGAATACGTCCAGTCCAGGCCCAGGGACAAGGACGCGCCGTGGCTGACGGCATTCGCTTCCGTCTTTCTCCTGCTCTCGGCGCTGGCAGCGCTCACTGCGCCCTGAAAGGGGCATTTCCGATGGCGTTTCGATACGGAATTTCATTTCCGGGGGTTTCCCCGGAAAAGGAAGAATATGAAAAGGAGGACGTCCAATGAAAAGGTCCGTCACCATTCTCCTGTCGCTTGTGCTTGTCCTGGGCGCGCTGATGCCCGCGGCCGCCCAAACGGCCGGGACCGAAAAGGTGTTCCGCACCTACATGAGCGCCGACTGCCCGATCCTCAACGGCCATGATTCCGTTGAGACCATGCTCCAGACGCCGCACGACTATTGCTCGTCGCCCCTGTTCCGCCGCGTTCCCGACGAGGACGGACTGGGCTTCAGCTACGTCGGCGACCTGGCCGCCGAACTGCCCGTCAAGATCGACGACTACAACTGGCAGATCAAGATCCGCAAGGAAGCCCGCTGGCACAACGGGGACCCGATCAACGCCGACACCTTCATGTATTCCTTCAAGATGCAGCTGGACCCCATCCTCGCCAACCAGATGGCCGACTTCCTGGCCAACTACAGCATCAAGATCGTCAACGCCGAGGAATACGCCAAGCAGGGCAGCAGCGCCACTGTTGCGTGGGAAGACGTCGGCATCAAGAAGGTCGACGACTACACCCTGCAGATCACGACGGTCGACGCGAACACGATGGCTTCCGTCTGCTCGCATTTCACCGACCGTTCCTGCTTCCCGGTCTATGAGCCCCTCTATGAGGCGGGCATGAACGCGGAGCGCACCCAGACCACCTACGGCACCTCGCTGGACACCTGGATGGGCGCCGGCCCCTACAAGTTTGAAAGCTGGGTAGTAGACTCCATGCACGTGTACGTGAAGAACCCGGACCACTGGCTGGCTGACCTGTTCAACTATGACCGGGTCGAAGTCCGCATCATCCCCCAGATGAACGCGCGCGTGGAGCTGTGGGAAAAGGGCATGCTGGACGACCTCACGCCGGACGCCAACACCATCGACACCTACATCGACGACCCGCGGATGGTCAACTACGCGACCACGACGGTGTACCACATCGACGTCAACGGCAAGAACCCGAACAACCCCCTCAGCGCTTCCCTCAACTACCGCAAGGCGCTGTACCACGCGCTGAACCGCGACGTCATCGCGCGCAGCCTCTTCGGGTACATGAAGCCCTCCGGCACCTACGTCAACGGCCAGGCGGGCATCCTCAGCGAAAACGCGCTGACCTACCGCGACAGCGAATACGGCCAGGCCGTCGCCCAGATGGTCGAGGGCTGGGGCCCCTACGGGTACAACCCGGAGCTGGCGCTGGACTACTTCAACAAGGCCTGCGAAGAGATGGGCGTGGGCACCGACACGGTCATCCCGCTCATCTTCCAGGTCGGCGATTCCGACAACACCTGGAAGCGGGTGGGCGAGTACCTGCAGCAGGAACTGCCCGTGATCTTTAGGAACCGCGTTTCCATCGACATCGTCTCCACGCCGCTGTCCTCGACCGAGTTCAAGCAGACGGGCGACGACAAATGGGACCTCAGCCCCAACGACTGGGCCCGCGGCGCCTCGCGCACCTACCCCTACCAGTGCTTCTACTACTACCTGACCGGCTACGGCAGCTCCCCCAACAACTGGTTTGACGCCGAGTTCGAAGCGCAGTTCGCGGTCTGCGACAGCGCCGAAGTCAAGACGGACTATGACAGGATGCTCCGGGAGACGCAGAAGCTGGAAGAGATCTTCCTGGACAAGGTCATCCTCATCCCGGTCGTCCAGGACATCACCTACCAGATGTTCTCCGACCGCCTGGACCTGAAGGTCAAGACCTACCTGCCGGGCTTCGGCTGGGGCACCATGTACGGCGACATCGCCGAGTAGGCGCCCAGCCGGATCAGGCTGAACATCTATAACGCAAGCGGGAGGGGTGTGCTGCCGCGGGAACCGGCAGCACACCCTTTGCAGGAGGGGAAATGTTCCCTCGCCGCGCATACCTGATTGGAGAAACGATTGCTCAAATATGTCCTGCGGCGCTTCAGCGCGATGCTGCTGACGCTGTTTCTGATCATGACGCTGTCCTTCTGGATCATCCGGCTGATGCCCTCGAGCATTTTTGAGAACCCCGAGGTGCCCCCGGAGATCCAGAGGATCCTGGAAGCGGAAATGCACCTGGACAAGCCCATGATCGTCCAGTATTACTACTTCCTTCGGGGGATCGTCCTGGAGGGGGACTTCGGCACCTCGGTGAAGGTGCGCCCCGGCATGGACGTGTTCCAGATCCTCAAAACAAGGATCCCGCCGACGGTGGTGTTGAACTCCTTTTCCCTGCTGATCTCCCTGCCCCTGGGGATCATCATCGGCACCATCGCGGCGCTCAAGCGCAACAGGCCGGCGGACACGGCGATCTCGGTATTGATCATCATCTTTATTTCCGTGCCGTCCTTCGTCTTCGCGTCGGTGCTGCAGTACGCGCTGACGTTTAAGGTCCCGCTGTTCCCGACGCTGTACGACCCCATGGCGGCGTCCCTGGGCGCCATCCTGTTCTCCCTGCTGCTGCCCATCATCGCGCTGGCGCTCAACCCGATCGCGACGATCGCCCGGTACCTGCGCGGCGAGCTGAACGAGACGCTGTCCAGCGAGTACCTGCTGCTCGCGCGCACCAAGGGCCTCACGCGGGCGCAGGCGACGGTGCGCCACGCGTTCCGGAATTCGCTTGTCCCCATCGCCAACACGGTCATCCCGATGGTCACGGGCATCATGGGCGGCTCCCTGGTCGTGGAAAAGATGTTCGCGGTGCCGGGCATGGGCGGCCTCCTGATCGATTCCATCATGGCGGGCGACCACTTCCTGACGGTGGCGCTTCTGATCTTCTACTCCGCGATCTCGCTGCTCACCATCCTGACCGTCGACATTTCCTACGGGATCATCGACCCGCGCATACGGGTCGGGGGAGGGAAAACGTGACGGACAGGGTCCGCGAAATCCCCGAGGACATCCTCAACATCCCCGAGTCGGCATTTGAACGGGTCCGGCCGGAAGACGCCGGGGACGAAAAGTTCAAGTCTCCGCCGATCGGTTTCTATCAGGACGCCCTGCAGCGGCTGCGGAAAAGCAAAGCGTCCGTGCTGGCCTTCTGGGTCATCATGATGATCATCCTGCTCGCGGCCGTCGTTCCGGAGGTCACGGGCTACACCTACACAGGGCAGAACGTCGCGATCAAGAACCTGCCGCCGAAGATCCCCCTCCTTGAGGACACCGGCATCGCGGACGGCACCCGGCTGATGACCAACCGCCGAAAGAGCAGCCTGGACGACACGACACGCTACCCCCCGGGTTCGGTCCTCCGGATCGTCAGGGAATACGAAGCCAAAGGCGTCGCGGTCGTCGACATCGAGGTGGACTATTACGCGTACTGCGGCATCCCCGAGGGCGAATACCACTGGTTCGGCACGGACTACCTGGGCCGGGACCTGCTGACGCGGCTGTTCCGCGGCGTGCGTATCTCGCTGGCCATCGCGTTCCTGGCCGTGCTCACCAACGTGGTCATCGGCGTCGTTTACGGCTCCCTTTCTGGTTATTACGGCGGCAGGACGGACATGGTGCTGACCCATTTCGCGGAGGTGCTCGACGGCCTGCCCTACATCGTCGTGACCATCCTGTTCATGATCCTGCTGGGCTCCGGCATGCTCTCCATCATCCTGGCGCTCACGGTGACGGGCTGGATCGGCACGGCGCGGCTGATCCGCGCCCAGTTCTACAGGTTCAAGGGGCGGGAATACGTGCTGGCCGCGCGCACCCTGGGCGTGCCGGACAGGAAGCTCATCTTCCGGCACATCCTGCCCAACACCACCGGGCCCCTGATCACGCGCGCGATGATCTCCATCCCCGGCGCGATCTTCTCTGAGTCTTTCCTGGCCTACATCGGCCTGGGCATCAAACCGCCGGAGCCCTCCATCGGCGTCCTGCTGTCGGCCGGGCAGAGCGTGCTCCTCCAGCACCCCTACCAGACGCTGTTCCCTGCCCTGCTGATCTCCATCCTGATGATCGCCTTCAACCTGTTTTCCATCGGCCTGCGCGACGCGCTGGACCCGACCATGCGCGGGGAGGTATAGATGACGGCCGTGACACGGAATGACACCATTCTCAGCGTGGAGAGCCTGCGGGTCTCCTTCAAGGCGTACGGCGGCATGGTCCGGGCGGTGCGCGGCGCCAGTTTTGACCTGAAGCGCGGGGAAACCATCGCAATCGTGGGCGAGTCGGGTTCCGGCAAATCCGTCAGCATCAAGGCGGTGATGGGCATCCTGCCGCCCAACGCGGTTATTCAGGGCGGCAGCATCCTCTACAACGGCGGCGACCTGACGAAAATCAGCGAGGACGACTATCACAAGATACGCGGCAGCCGCATCGGCCTGATCTTTCAGGACCCGCTCTCCGCGCTCAACCCGATCATGAAGATCGGCAAACAGATCACCGAAGTGCTGCACCTGAACCGGAAGATGAGCGCCGGGGAAGCGAACGCGCAGGCGCTGGACCTGATGAACGCGGTCGGCATCCCGGAAGCCGCGCGCCGTTTCAACCAGTATCCCTTCCAGTTCTCCGGCGGCATGCGCCAGCGCATCGTCATCGCCATCGCGCTGGCGGGCGACCCCGAGATCCTGATCTGCGACGAGCCGACGACGGCGCTGGACGTGACCGTGCAGGCGAAAATCCTCGAACTGATCAACCAGATCAAGGAGGAACGCCGCCTGTCCGTCATCTTCATCACCCACGACCTGGGCGTCGTGGCGAACATGGCGGACCGCGTGAACGTCATGTACGCGGGCAGGATCGTCGAGACGGGCACGAGCGAGGAGATCTTCTTCAAGCCCGCGCATCCCTATACCTGGGCGCTGCTCGGCTCCATCCCGGACCTGCACACCAAGGAGCGCCTCGCGGCGATCCCCGGCACGCCGCCCAACATGATCACTCCGCCCGCGGGAGACGCGTTCGCGGCGCGCAACCCCTACGCCATGAAGATCGATCTGGAACGGGACCCGCCGATGTTCAGGCTTTCGGATACGCATCACGCGGCGACCTGGCTGCTGCACCCGAAGGCCCCCCGGGTCGAGATGCCGGAGGCGCTGCAGGCGCGCATCAGGCGGATGAAAGAAAGCTGCTCCCTCCATGTCTGAATCAGCGTATCTTCTGGAGGTCAGAAACCTCTGCCAGTACTTCACGACCGGCAGGGGGAAGAAAAAGCTGCTGGTCAAGGCGGTGGACGACGTCTCTTTCGGCGTCCGCCGCGCCGAAACCTTCGGCCTGGTGGGGGAATCCGGCTGCGGCAAGACGACGGCCGGGCGCACCATCATCCGCCTGTACAACCCGACGTCCGGAAAGATGACGTTTGACGGGCGCGACATCTCGGGGGAAATGACCAACGGGCTGCGCCGGTACCTGACGGACAACATGGCCATGATCTTCCAGGACCCAATCGAGTCGCTCAACCCGAGGATGACCATCGGGGAGATCGTCAGCGAGGGGCTCCGCGTGCGGGGCATGAAAGACAAAGACGAGCTGCGCCGGCTCGTATACGACATCCTCAACAAAGTCGGCCTGACAGAGGAGCACGCCACGCGCTATCCGCACGAGTTCTCGGGCGGCCAGCGCCAGCGCGTCGGCATCGCTCGCGCCATGATCATCCGGCCGAAGATGGTCATCGCGGACGAACCGATCTCCGCGCTGGACGTGTCCATCCAGGCGCAGGTGATCAACCTGCTCAACTCCCTGAAGGATGAGATGGGCCTGACGGTGCTGTTCATCGCGCACAACCTGTCCGTCGTCAAATACTTTTCCGACCGGATCGGCGTGATGTATTACGGCCGCCTCGTCGAGGTGGCGAATGCTGACGACCTGTACGAAAAGCCGCTGCACCCCTATACGCGCGCGCTGCTGTCTGCGATCCCGGAGCCCAACCCCCTGAGCGAACGCACCCGCCGGCGCATCGAGTACATGCCGGAACGGGATCACGATTACACAAAGGAAAAGCCCTTCATGGCGGAGTTTGAGCGGGACCACTTCGTGTACTGTTCCCCCTCCGAACTGGAAAGATATCAAAAGGAATTCGGCGGCTGAAACAGGCCGCCGAATTCTTTGATGGAGGGATATCCCTGCGCGCCGCACCGGGAACCCCGCGGGGAAGTTCAGCGGCGGCGCGAAAGGGCGGCCGGTCCCCTGCTGAATGATATCAGTATGAGGACAGCAGGACGCCCCTGACTTTCTCTACGATGTCTTCCGGCATCAGATGGTAATACCTGAGCAGCTCGTCATAATTCTGCGCGCAGGTGCCGAAGGCGTCCTGAATGCCGATGACGCCCACCGCGACGCGGCTCCCGGCGGGTCCTGTGCAGAGCGCTTCGCAGACCGCGGAACCCAGCCCGCCGAAAACGCTCGCTTCCTCCACGGTAAAGGCTGCCTTCATGCCGGCCGCCGCTTCCCGGACGCCCTGGACGTCCAGGGGCTTGATCGTAGCGACGTTGACCACCCTGGCCTGGATGCCGTCTGCTTCGAGCGCTTTCGCCGCCTCCAGCGCCTGCCAGACCATGTAGCCGGTCGCAAAGATCACGACGTCCCCGCCCTGGCGAAGGGTCCTGACCTTGCCAAATTCGAAGGGCTCGTCCGGGTCGGTCACCTCGGGCACGTCGTTGCGGTTCACGCGGACATAGCAGGGGCCGGGGATCTCCGCCATCAATTTTACGATCTTCGCGGTTTCCGCCGCGTCCGCGGGGGAGAACACCTTCATGTTCGGCAGGACGCGCATGATCGTGATGTCGTCGACAGACTGATGCGTCTTTCCGTCGCCGTAATCGGACAGGCCGGCGGAAGAGCCGCAGATCTTCACGTTCAGGCGCGGAATGGCGATGGAGGAACGGATCTGGTCGTAGGGGCGGCCGGAAGCGAACACCGCGAAGGAACTGGCATACGCCACGTGCCCCGTCAGCGCGAGGCCCGCCGCCACGGACATCATGTTGGCTTCGGCGATCCCCATCTGGAAATAGCGCTCGGGGAACTCGGCCCCGAACAGATTGGACATGGTGGATTTTCCAAGGTCGGCCTCCAGGGCGACGACCCTCCCGTCCACGCGGCCCAGTTCCAGCAGGGCCTGGCCGTAGGCTTTGCGCATGTTGCCCATCTTCATCTTGACGCCTCCTCCAGCATATTCCTGACCATTTCTTTGGCCTTCGCGTATTCCTCTTCGTTCAGCGCGGCGTTGTGGTAGGCGGCCTTGCCCTCGGCAAAGGCGAACCCCTTGCCCTTGACCGTATGGGCCAGGATGACGGTCGGGCAGCCCTTGACCGTTTTGGCCTCCTCAAAGGCGGCGAGGATCTGGTTCATGTCGTGGCCGTCGATGCCGATGGCATGCCAGCCGAACGCTTCCCACTTATTTTTTTGCTCCGGATTGGCCAGCACATGGTCGACCGTGTCGGTCGCCTGCACGCCGTTGATGTCAACGATCGCGCAGAGGGTATCCATCCGATAGGACGCGGCCGCCATCACAGCTTCCCAGACCTGCCCCTCGGCCAGCTCACCGTCGCCCAGGACGCAGTACACGCGGGAATCTTTTCCTTCCAGCCGGAGGCCCAGCGCCATGCCCAGGCAGATGGACAGCCCCTGCCCCAAAGAACCGGTGACCGCTTCGATGCCGGGCGTATGGTCCATGTCCGGATGGCCTTGCAGCGTGCATTCCAGGGTCTTGACGTGCCTGAGCGCCTCGCGCTCTATGTAGCCCATTTCCACAAGCGCCGCGTACTGGGCCAGCACGGCGTGCCCCTTGGAAAACACGAGGATGTCGCGCCGAGGGTCCCTGGGGTCTTCAAAAACCTTCATGATTTTGAAGTAGAGGGCCGCGACGACGTCCATGATGGACGAGCTGCCCCCCAGATGGCCCACCTTTCCCGGGGGGATCATCTCGATCAGATCGCCCCGCAGCTGCGCCGCGCGTTTCTTCAGGTCCCTGATTTCCTGTGCGTCAAATTCCATCATCTGTCTCTCCTGTCAAGTATTTTCAAACCGTTCAATAGCAGGTCACGCCGCCGTCTACCGGAAGCGAAACGCCGTTGATGAAGGAAGCCTCCTCGCTGGCGAGGTAGAGGACCGCGTTGGCGACGTCCTCGGCAGTGGCCAGCCGCCCCAGCGGCACCTCGCCCAGGCGCTCCGCGCGGCTTTGCGCCCCCTTCTGGGGGTCGTTGAACAAAAGCTGGATAAAAGGCGTGTCCACCGTGGAGGGGTGGATGGAATTGCAGCGGATATTGTCCTTCGCGTAGCGGGAAGCGATCGCCTTGGTCAGCAGCGTGACCGCGCCCTTGGTCGCGGTATAGGCCTCGGTGGTGTACCTGTGGCCGATCAGGCCGCACACGGAGGAGGTGTTGATGATCGCGCCGCCGCCCTGCCCGCGCATCACCGGAATGACGTATTTGCAGCCGAGGAAGGCGGAACCGGTATTGACCTTCATCATCGTCATCCACTCATCGATGGTCATCTCCTCCACGGGCTTGCGGATGTTGATGCCCGCGTTGTTGACCAGCACGTCCACCCGGCCGGCTTTTTCCATGGCAAAGCCGACGGCCTTCTTCCAGTCGTCTTCCGAGGTGACGTCGGCGCCGCAGAACCAGGCCTGCCCGCCCGCCGCGCCCAGTTCGGCGGCCAGCGCTTCTCCCTTGTCGCGGACGGTTTCCAGGTCCATGATCAGGATCCTGGCGCCCTTCCCGCTCAGCAGCCTTGCCATGGCGCCGCCAAGGCCGCCGGCGCCGCCGGTAATGAGGATCATCTTGCCTTTCACATTCATACGGGTCCTTCCTCCTGCATTGATTTTATCTGTGCGGATTCCCGCTGAGAGCCGCCGGGCCGTGGCGTTAAGCAGCGCGTGTGCCTGCGCGTTTCCCCGGGCAAGCGGGACGGCGGCCTTTTTCAGCCGAACGCCCTGCGGAAGCGCCCGCAGTAATACCGCACCAGGTCAAATTCCGCGTCCGGCGCGATGCGGTGGTCGGGGCAGGGAATGTAGCCGCCCAGGTCGACCAGCGGCTTCAGGCGCTCGATTTCCGCGTCGACGGCGGCCCGGTCCCTCGCAAACACGCGCTTGTCCATCCCGCCGACGCCGCGCAGCGCCCGCCCGTACCGCGCCCGCCAGGGGGCGATGGAAGCGTTCCAGGTGCCCACCTCGATGGGGAACATGGTGTTTACCCCGTTGTCCAGCCAGACGGGCAGCAGCAGGTCGACGCAGCCGTCGCAGTCCAGGGACACGACGTCGATGCCGAAGCGCAGGAACAGGTCGGCCATGCGGCGGTAGTGCGGGCCTACCAGTTCCGTAAATACCCGGGGGTTGACCAGGGGGCCGGACTTGAAGCAGATGTCTTCCCAGAAATGGGCGTAGTCAAAGCGCGCGCCGGTCTTCAGCGTTTCCTCCGCCACCTGGTAGCACAGATTGCCCGCGGTGTCGATGATCTCCCGGTAGAGGCCCTCGTCGTCCGCGGCGAGGTAACTGATGCCCTCCACGCCCAGCAGGTTGCGGATGTTCCCGTACAGGCTGCCCGCGAACAGGCCCAGGGGGACCTCCCGCGAGGTGTCCTCCGCCTTCAGCCGCCCCATCTTATCCCGGTCCACCCGGCCGGGATGCCAGGCCAGCTTCGGCAGGTACAGCGTTTCCC
>CAZJCB010000073.1:5711-10115 GCA_964544245.1 uncultured Christensenella sp. | reverse complement strand
TCTATCTGAGGCACGACTCCTTTTTCGCGCTCATTTTATGTAAGGTACGCCGCTTGTTTGACACCCCCGGGGGCCTCTCCTATAATGGAAGTGAACAGACCATACATCGGCGTTTTGGCGGCGCGGGCGTCCCGGCATGGAAACGAGGGCGGTCAGTGGGAAGCGAACCGGTCAACTGCGGCCTGGACAGGCTGGATACGGCGGAAAGACTGCTGCGGGGCAGGCGCATCGGCCTGATGACCAATCCCTCGGGCATCAGCTGGGCTTTTAAAAGCGCGGCCGACCTGATCCACCAAAAATACCGCCTCAGCGCCCTGATCGCCCCGGAGCACGGGATCCGCGGCGATATCCAGGCGGGCGGTGACGTCCCGGACTTCAGGGATCCGGAGACCGGGGTCAGGGTGTTCAGCGCCTATTCATGCGCCGGCAGGACCCTCACGGAGGAGATGCTGGACAGCTTTGACCTCTTCGTCTACGACATCCAGGACGCCGGCGTGAGGTTTTTCACCTATCTGTATTCCCTGGCCAACGCGATGGCCGCCTGCGCGAAAGCCGGCAAGCCGGTCCTCGTGCTGGACAGGCCCAATCCCCTGGGCGGGGAGGTCCTCCAGGGCACGGTCCTTCAGGAAGGGTTCGAATCTTTCGTGGGGGATTACGCCCTGCCCACGCGCTACGGCCTGACCGTGGCGGAATATGCCCGCTATGTGCGCGCTTACCTGAGGCTGGACCTGGACCTGCACACCCTCAGCATGAGCGGCTGGGCGCGCGGAATGCTCATGGACGAAACCGGCGTCCCCTGGGTGCCTCCCTCCCCCAACCTGCCGCATTTCTCCTCCGCGCTGCTGTATCCCGGCATCTGCGCCTTTGAGGGCACCAACCTCTCCGAAGGCCGCGGCACGCCCCTTCCCTTCGAGCAGGTCGGCGCGCCCTGGCTGGACGCCGCGGGGCTGGAAAGGGAGATGAACCGCCTCAGCCTGCCGGGCGTGATGTTCCGGCGGACCAGTTTTGTTCCGACCTTCAGCAAGCACCAGGGAGCGCTGTGCCACGGCGTTCAGCTGCACGTGAAGGACAAGCGCCTGTTCAACGCCTTTGAGGCCGGCCTGCTCCTGATGGAAACCATCCGGGGGATGCACCCGGACAGCTTCGCCTTCATCTCCAGGGCCCCGGGCGCGATGCCCGCGGTGGACCGGCTGCTGGGCACGGACGCTTTCCGGACGGGCAGGCTGTCCGCGCGCGAGCTGGTCAGGGAGCACGCCCCTCTCCTTTACGGGTTCCAGGAAGCGGCGCGGCAGTACCGCCTCTACTGACGCTGAAAGAAAGGAAAGCGGTGAACCATATGGACGACCTCCTGATGGCCGGGCAGCACATGTTCGCGGGCTTCGACGGGCTGGAGATCCCGGAGGATTTCGCGTGCCAGGTGCGCGGGGCAAAAATCGGCAACGTCATCCTCTTCGCCCGCAACGTCGGCACCGCGGAGCAGCTGGCCCGACTGTGCGCGCGGCTGCAGGCGCTGTTGCTTGAGGCCACGGGGTACCCGGCCTTCATCGCCATCGACCAGGAGGGCGGCGTCGTGTCCCGCCTGGGGGAGGATTGCGCCGTCGTGCCCAGCGCGATGGGGATCGCGGCGACCGAGGACCCGGGGGACGCCTATACGGCCGGGCTGATCACAGGGCGGGAGCTGCACGCGATGGGGGTCAATTTCAACCTCGCGCCGGTGGCGGATATCAACAGCAACCCGAGCAACCCGGTCATCGGCGTGCGCAGTTACGGCGAGGACCCGAAGGAAGCCGCCCGTTTTTCCTGCGCCATGATGCGCGGGCTGCTTGAGGGAGGCGTTCTCTGCAGCGCCAAACACTTCCCGGGGCATGGCGACACCGCGGTGGACTCCCACGTCGGCCTGCCCCTGGTGGACAAGGCGCTGGATGATCTGAGGAAGGCAGAACTGGTCCCCTTCCAGGCCCTGATTGACGCGGGCGTCCCCGCGGTGACCTCTTCGCACATCCTCTTCCCCCAACTGGAACAGGGGAACGTGCCCGCGACCATGTCCAGGAGGATTTTGACCGGGCTGCTGAAGGAGGAGATGGGTTTCTCCGGCCTGGTCATTTCCGACTGCCTGATGATGGGCGCCATCCGGGACCATTTTGGCACCCTGGAAGGCGCCGTCCAGGCCGTCAGGGCCGGGGTGGACCTGGTGTTCATGTCTCACGACGCGGCGCTGGCCGCGCAGGGGGTCCGGCGCGTCCTGGGCGGGCTGCGCGAAGGAAAACTGAGCGGGGAGGAATTCCAGGCCTCCACCGAAAAGATCCTCAGGCACAAGGCCGCCCTCAAACCGCCCGGGCAGGACGCCTGGCGCACGGTGGGCTGCGCCGAGAACAGGCGCCAGGTGGAAGGGCTGTATGAGCGCTCGCTCACCGCCGTCCCGATCCCTCCGGGCGGGCTCCCGCCGCTGGGCGGAAGGCCCCTGTTCATCGGCTGCCAGCCCTTCCTCCCCAGCCAGGTGTCCTCGCCCGACCAGCGGACGCTGCCCTTCCATGAGGCGCTCCGGCGCCGCTTCGGCGGAGACGGACTGATGATGCCGGAGGACCCCGACGCCGGGGAAGCCGCCCGCATCGCCGCCCAGGCAGCCGGGCACAGCTGCGTCGTTCTGGGCACGGTCAACGCTCACCTGCGGCGCGGCCAGCTGAGCCTCCTGCGGGAACTGGCCGGGAAAGGCACGCCCTTGATCGTTATCGCGCTGCAGGACCCCTATGACCTGGCCGGACTGCCCGAGGGGGTCTATGGCATCGCGGCCTGGTCCTACAGCAACGCCTCCCTGGCCGCCGTGATGAAGCTGCTGGCCGGGGAAACCAGGGCCACCGGCAGCCTGCCGGTGCGCCTGAAAGGATGAAGGATATGCAGGATATGCTGGTCAGGCTCTATGACCTGCCGGACGCCTCCCAACTGCTCAGGCAGCTGGAGGACGGGGGCATCTTTATCCGCCGCGCGATGGCGCCGGACAAGTTCCGCATCCTCCCCTGGGTGCAGGAACATTCCAGCCTCTGCGCCGCCGGGGAGTGCGACGTGTGCTTTTCCAACAGCCCTGTCAGCCTGCTGCTGGCCACCAGGGGCAGGGACATCATCGGCTACGCCTGCTACAACGCCACCTGCAGGGACTTCTTCGGCCCCACCCGGGTACTGGACGAATACCAGGGCAGGGGCGTGGGCAAGGCGCTGCTGCTGTGCGCGCTGAAGGCGCTGAGGGGCGAAGGCTACGCCTACGCCATCATCGGCGGGGTGGGCCCGGCCGGGTTTTATGAGAAAGCCGTCGGGGCCGTCCTCATAAAGGGCAGCACCCCGGGCATCTACAGGGATTTCCTGGGCGGGCCAGCCTAAGCGGGAAACTTGAGCCGCCGGGCCGATGGGCAGCGCCCTCCCTGATGAGGCGGACAGCCGGGGTACAGACAAAACCAGCTGTCCTGCCCCGTCGGGTCTCCCGGATGGCTCAAACGGGTACCATCTGCCCGCGGAATAACCGAAGGAGTGAGAGAAAATGAAACAGTTCCAGACAAAACGGATGAAGGTGAGCGTGCTGGCCGGCGCGGCGCTGGGCGTCGTGTGCATCATCGGGGCCCTGGTCCGCTCGGGCGGCACGGCGGGCTTTGGCTTCCTGTTCGCGCTGTGGTTCAACAGGGTGCTGATGGGGATAACCATCGGGCTGGTCCATGAAAGAGCGGACGCACAAACGCTGGTCCTGCGGGGCGCGCTGATGGGCCTGATTGTTTCCTTCGCCTTCTACAGCGCGTCGGGGTTCACGGACGCGGTCAGCTTCCTGGCCGGCGTCGTCTACGGCGTCATCATCGAGTTCGCCGCCCGGAAAGCGGACGGGCAGGCATAAGGCCGTCCGGCGGCCGGCATGCGCCGGCCGCCTCGTGATGGAACAACGCCGACCCCCAGCCGGGACCGGCGTTGTTCTATTGGCAGGGCCTGTTTGGTCAGCCTTTGGGCGGCATCGGGAAGAACTTGCTGGTCCTTTTCGTGTACGCTTCCCAGTCCTTGCGGCCCTCGTACTTCTTTTCCAGCATCGGCACGCCGGAGACGTTGACCAGCAGGTACGTGATGAGCAGAGGGCTGAAGATGAGCCAGAAGCGGCTGAAATCGCCCGTCAGGCTGATGAGGAAAATGCCCCACCACATGACCGCCTCGCCGAAGTAGTTCGGGTGGCGCGTCCAGGCCCAGAGGCCTGTCGTCATCAGTTTGCCCTTGCTCTCGGGCTTCGTTTTAAACCGCCGCAGCTGTTCATCCCCGATGACTTCAAAGGCGAAGCCGGCGATCCACACCAGCAGCCCCAGCCAGGTGAACAGGTCCGGGCTTTTCGCGCCCTGCAGGTTCACGTAGACGACGGGGAAGCCGATGACCGCGTTCAGG
>CAZJCB010000073.1:0-5611 GCA_964544245.1 uncultured Christensenella sp. | reverse complement strand
GATTGATGGTGACCAGGGGCAGGAAGCCGACAAGCTGCAGCACACTGCCCACGCGCTTGTTGAGCCGCCCGGAGGCGACCATGGCCTTGAGGTTGGGCAGGCTGACAAAGATCTTCGTCCGCGCCCGGATTTTTTCCAGCTCGTCGGCCAATTCGTCCAGTCCCGCACCTTCCTGCAGCCGCTTCGCGGCGTGCAGCGCCAGCAGCCCTTCCGCGACAGAGTTCGTCCTGGAGTCGACCAGGCGGATGCGCGCCTTCGGGCTTCCTTTTATGTAGTCGACGCAGCGGTCGTGGATGCCCGACATTTTGGCGGACACCGTCAGGACGAGCACCTCGTCGTACTTCTGCGCGATCGGGTCCAGGAACTGCCGGATCTCCTCCAGGTTCAGCTGGCTGCTGCTCAGCCTGCCGGACAGGCGTTTCACCCGGTCAAAGGAGATGGTCCGCTTGTCCTGATAGGAGACCCCCTCCCCCAGCATGTGCAGCGGCAGGAGGTAGGTGTCCGGGCCCGTCATTTCCTCCGGCACGTCGGCGATGGAGTCGATGACCAGCGCGATTTTCCCCGGATGGGCCTTGACCAGCGCCTGCTGCATGCGCATGTCGTCCGCCTTGACTTCGCTCAGGGTCCCAAGGCTCTCCAGCAGGTCCACGGCCTTGGCCGGCTCGTCCGTGTGCAGGTGCACGCGCGCGAGGGCCCCTGAGCGGGAGACGACCATGCTGTCCCCGAGGGCCGCCAGCCGGGCCTTCATCCCCTCGTCGATGTCCGCGCCTTCGCGCAGCTTCAGCATCACTTCCGTGCAGTAGCGGAAGCGGGAGGCTTCCATCTCGGTGTGGTCGGCCTCCTCCATCGCCGGCATCTGGGCGTACAGCGCCTCGTCCGCCGCCTCTTCCTCATCCGCCACCCCGGTCAGGGAGTGCATGAAACCCTCGGCGAAATACAGGAAGGCCATGGCGCCCGCGTCCGGCGCGTGCAGCGCGCGCTGCTGGGGCAGGATGTTGATGCTCTCCTGCACGGTGCCCCGCAGCCGGCCCAGGGCCTCTTCCGCAGCGCGCTTCAGGTCGCCCCCCTGGGCGAGCAGCTGGTGGAAGGCATCGGCGAAGCTGCGCATCGCGCTGAGGATCGTTCCCTCCCTGGGCTGCTGGATGGAGCGGTAGGCGCTGGCGTAACCCTCTCTGAACATGGCGGCCAGGCCATGCAGCGGCAGGGCTTCCCTCACGCTGTCCTTCAGCCCGGAAGCGGCCTCCCGGAAGCCGGAAAAATACTGGGAGAAGATGGCGCCGCTGTTGCCCCGCGCCCCCATCAGGGAGGCCTCGCTGAGCCGGTTGAGCAGTTCCTCAAAACTCCCCGCGGCGGGCAGTTTCTGCCGCAGCTGGGCCATCAGGTAAGCCAGGTTGTTGCCGGTGTCCCGGTCAGGGACGGGGAAGCCGTTGATGCGGTTGAGTTCGTCGCGCTTCTTTTCGACCCTGTGCGCGCCTTTGAGCAGCGCGCTGTGGAAGGCCTGCGGGTGGATGGCTGTCTGCACGGCAGTACTCCTTATGTTTCTTTAGAGGAAGATGCGGGTGACGATGCCGCTGGTCGCGGCGGTGATGAAGGTGCCCCAGGCCAGGTCGATCGCCGTGATCTTTAACGGCCATTCCTTCAGCGTGGCCAGGTTGGTCAGGTCATAGGTGGCGTACATCGCCAGGCCCAGGAAGGCGCCAGTCCACACGGCCTGCCAGACGGATGCCTTGACCAGCGCCGGGTCGATGACAAAGAACAGCAGCGCGGCGATGTAGAGCAGGTAAAAAACCCCGGCCGCCAGGAAGTTGGGCTTTTCCGCCATCAGGTGGCCGATGTTCGCCTTGTAGAGCTTGGGAGCGATGAGCCCCAGCCACGCGGCGTCGATCAGCAGGAAGATGCCGGTGGTGACCAGATACCGGATCAAGAGCGATTGCCTGATCATGTCCGTGACCTCCTAATCGTTTTCGCCGCCGGGCAGCAGGCAGCGCTTGTTGAGGATGAAGACGGCGGCCGCGATGACGACGAAAGCGCCGGCGATGACGAGGGTGGACGCGATGACGGCGGGGTACTGCCCGTTGTAGAGGCCCCCCAGCCTGTGCTGCTGCCAGATGCCGTAATAGGCCCAGGCGAGCGGCAGCGTCAGCACGGCGTTGCGCAGGCGCATCTGGATAAGGGAAGTCAGCAGCAGCGCGACGACCAGGATGATCAGCGCCCAGGTGTCCGCGCCCAGGCCGAACCCGTCCCACTTCACCTGCACCAGGAAGGCCGCGACGTTGACCACCGTGGCGACGATGAGCCAGCCGTTGTACAGCCCGAACGCCAGCGCGTTGACTTTCTGCCCGACGCTTTCCGGCGCCTTGAGCCTGCTGTTCAATACGGCCAGGCTGAGGACCAGCAGGAGGATGAGCAGGGTGGAGACGCCGATCCACTCGTAGGAGAAGGTGACGATCCACAGGATGTTGGCGACGCTGCTCACCCAGAAGGGCAGGCTGATCGCTTCGACCGTCCTGGCGGTCCTGTCTTCCTTCGCTTTGACGACCATGTACACCAGCGAGATGAGCAGCAGGGTGTAGATGACGCCCCAGATGCTGAAGGTGCTGGAGCCGGGGGTGATAAGCGTGGGATACTTGTCCGAAATTTCTTTCTGGGACAGGTTGTTGATGAACCCGAACGCGCCCAGCGCGTTGATCCCCAGCGTGGCGAAGAAGAGGGCCAGGTTCACCCAGGCCTTGGTCTTGGTTTTCATGTCGTCGTCTTCTCCTTCGAATTGTCTGTTGTCTTTTTATCGCGCCTGTAGATGTTGGCGATGACCGTGGCGCAGGCCTGTGTAAAGCTTTTGACTTCTTCCGGGCTCAGCCCCTTGTAGCAGGCGGCCTCCCAGCGCCCCATCGCCTCGTGCAGGGCCGGCATGCGCGCTTCTCCGGCCTCCGTCAGGCGGATGTCCTTGCGCCGGCAGTCTCCCGCGGTCCATTTGCGCGCGATGACCCCGTCCTTTTCCATCCTGTTGAGCAGCTTGGTCACGTTGCCCTTGTCGGTCTGCAGCAGTTTTGACAACAGGCCCTGGTCCGCGCTTGGGATCGTTTCCACCGCGACCATGACCACCAACTCCTGCCAGTTCAAGCCCAAAGGCTTCAGCTGCCTGTCCAGCGCCTGCTTGCCGTACTTGTGGAGAATACTGATGTCGCAGATCAGCAATCCGTCTCCTGCCTCCCTTCCCGGAAAAGTTGTAACCGACAATATAGTACACCAATAAAAAGCAAAGTAAACAGGCAGGCCCGCAGAAATAGAAAAGAATCGCGCTGCCGATGCGGCTGGACCCGCATGGGACGTATGCCGTCAGGCTGACGGTTTTCTGCCTGGTCCCGCGCCTTCCCCCTCGCTTGACAGCGTTCCCCTGCCCCATCATACTGGCGGAACAGTGCGGAAAAGGTTGGACGGACGTGACGGCATCAAACGCCTATGACCTCACCCGGGGCGGGATCCTGAAGAAAATGCTGATGGTGGCGGTGCCGATCATGGGCACCCAGCTGCTGCAGATGACCTATAACCTGACGGACATGTTCTGGCTGGGCCGCATGGAAGATTCTGTGACAGCGGTGGCGGCCAGCGGGCTGGCGGGCATGTTCCTCTGGCTGGGCATGGCGCTGCTGCTCGTCGGGCGCATCAGCGCGGAGATCGGCGTCTCCCAGAACCTGGGCCGGGGCGACAAGGCTGCCGCGCTGGGCTTCGCCCAGGAGTCCGCCCGCATCGCCTTGCTGCTGGGCGGCCTGTACGGCCTGGCGCTGCTCACGCTGGCGGGTCCGCTGGTCTCCCTCCTGCAGGTCAGGGAAGGGGACGTCTTCCAGAGCGCCTGCGACTACCTGCGCATCGTGGGGCTGGGCATCCCCCTCACTTACCTTTCCGCCGCCGTCACAGGCGGTTTCAACGGCGCGGGCAACTCCCGCCTCAGTTTCCGGGCCAACGCGGCGGGCCTGGTGGTCAATATGCTGCTGGACCCGCTGATGATCCTGGCCTGGGGCTGGGGCGTCAGGGGCGCCGCGCTGGCCACCGTGATCGCCCAGGGCATCGTCTGCGCGATGTTCGTCCTGTTCGCCAAACGCCATCCCCGCCGGCCCTTTGAGCGCTTCCGCGTCTTCGGGCGCATGGGCCTGGCCAGGGTTCGCCAGGTCCTGCGCTGGAGCCTCCCCGTCGCGCTGGAGAGCGGCGCTTTCACCCTCCTGTCCATGGTGGTCACCGGCATGGTGGCCTCCGGCCATGGCGAAAACGCCGTGGCCGTGCAGCGCGTAGGCAGCCAGATCGAGTCGCTGTCCTGGCTCATCGGGGGCGGTTTTTCCTCGGCGGTCGCCGCCTTTGTCGGCCAGAACTACGGCGCGCGCAAGTGGGCGCGCATCCGCAGGGGCTACCGCATATCGCTGGGCTCTCTGCTCCTGTGGGAGGCCATGGTGATGATGCTGCTGGTCTTGGGCGGCAGGTTCTTGTTCTTGCTCTTCCTGCGGGAACCGCCGCAACTGGTGGATATGGGCGCCAGCTACCTTTTCATCCTGGCGGGCTGCCAGCTGTTCATGGCGCTGGAAGGCGCCTGCGCGGGCACGTTCCGCGGCCTGGGCCGGACGCTGCCGCCCAGCCTGTGCAGCATCGCGTCCAACCTCATCCGCCCGCTGCTCTGCTGGGCGCTCGCCCGGCGGATGGGGCTCAACGGCTTCTGGCTGGGCATCACCCTCTCCGCGGCGCTGCGCGGCACGGCGATGTTCGTCTGGTTTACCCTGTACGAGCGCCGGCTGCCCCGCCTGGATGAGCCGGCGGCGCCCCCGGAGGCCCTGGCCCCCGCGCTTTCATGACAGCGAATCCTCAACAGGCTTGAATGCCCGGGGGTGGATGATCGCAAAAGCCAATTCTTGGGGCGCGTTGTTTTCTTGACAGGGGCCGGGCCACACAGCAGATGATGAACTGATGATGATCGATACATTCTTCTTGCTCCCACAGGCTGACAGGCGAAGAACGGGGTATGATAAGAATGGTCAAACCGGAGGGAAAAGCGGAAAGAAGACAGGGCATCGACCCTGGTGTCCCGGGGCAGCCCCCATGGTCCGCCCGCAGCCCCTCCGGCAGAACACCCGGGATTTCACGGCCCGCAAGCCGGGCCGGTGAAACGATATAACAAACTTAGGAGGAACAGACCATGAAAAGACTCGTCGCTCTCGTTCTCACCCTCGCGCTGGCCTTGACCAGCATGGCCGCGCTCGCCGAAGGCATCAAGATCGGCATCGTCACGCCGGACGCCGACCACGGGTTTACCGGGGAGTCCGTCGCCCATGCCAAAGCGGAAGCGGAAGATATGAAGGCAGCCGGCCTCATCGAAGACTACATGATGGCCGTCGGCAACGAAGCTTCCAAGCAGATCCAGGGCCTTGAAGAGATCATCAACTGGGGTCCGGACGCCATCATGCTCTGGCCGCTGGAAGGCGACCAGCTGCGCAACGCCGCCCAGAACGTCGTGGATCAGGGCATCCCGCTGATCATCTATGACCGCCTGATTGAAAACTTCGAAGGCAAGAAAGCCGAAATCATGGGCGACAACGAGAAGATCGGCAACCTGATGGGCGAATACCTG
>CAZJCB010000072.1:0-10454 GCA_964544245.1 uncultured Christensenella sp. | reverse complement strand
CGCAATGGCACAGTATTTTGACAACCTCGACAACCTTATCACCCTTCATCAGCGTGAGCATAATAAAACGCTACAATACGGAGGAAACACATGTTAAATAAAGCAAAAGACACGGATTTGTTTTGTCAGTATTATGCTCAGTGGATTCGAGTGTACAAGGACGGTGCAATTCGTAAGGTTACTATGGATAAGTACCTTATGACGCAGGCGTGGCTTGAAAAGCTTATCCCTGATTGTAAGATTGGTGAGTTGACGCGGGTAACATACCAACAGCTTCTAAATGATTATGCGGCAACTCATGAACGTCAGACTACGATGGATTTTCATCATCAGCTCAAGGGAGCTATCTTAGACGCTGTTGATGATGGGCTTATCGAACGCGATCCAACAAGAAAAGCAATAATCAAAGGAATTCCACATGCGGAGAAGAAAATTAAGTATCTCAATCAGTACGAATTACATACAATGCTTCGCACCCTTGAATTGAACAACTCGGTTAGCTGGGATTGGTTCATTCTGCTTGTTGCAAAAACGGGTATGCGTTTCTCGGAAGCCCTCGCATTGACGCCGAAGGATTTTGATTTCGCACATCAAATGCTTTCTATAAGCAAAACGTGGGATTATAAAGGAAATGGCGGTTATCTTCCGACAAAGAATAATTCATCTGTCCGCAGGATTCAGATAGATTGGCAAACGGTTATACAGTTTTCTGAACTTGTAAAAAGGCTGCCGGAAGATAAGCCGATATTCATTGCAAAGGATAAAGTATATAATTCCACCGTAAACGACATCTTGGAGCGTCATTGTAAACGAGCAAATGTACCTGTAATTTCTATTCATGGTTTGAGACACACACATGCGTCCCTGTTACTTTTTGCCGGAGTATCTATTGCCAGCGTGGCAAGACGATTGGGGCACGCAAGCATGACTACAACCCAAAAGACATATCTACACATTATTCAGGAACTTGAGAATCAGGATGTTGACCTTGTAATGCGGTCACTGTCAGGGCTTAGTTGACTTTATCAATACCATCAGTTTGCTCACGCTGATGAAAGGTATGTTAACAGCACAACTAGACATAGATCAGACTTCAAATTGGTTCGTTTGTATCAAACTGACTTTCATGCGCACATTCTCTGCTTCTCGCGATCTTGATGCGAGAAATCGACAAAGCCGCCGCTGCCTTCCGTGAGAGGAGGACAGCGGCGGTTTTGTCGTCCTGCAGATACTATCCAAAAAATATAAAAAATGTAAAATTCCACTTCCGTTTTTGCCGCTATTTTGTGTGGTAGGGAATTAAGAAAACTTTTTATGAAGTTACCTGACTTTTGAGCAAAAAATGTCCGTTGTCGGGTAAAGGGCATTTCGGATCAGCATTGGTTTTATCGGGTTTTCTATGCCAACTACTTGAATGCAAATTGGGCGGTATTCAGAAAAACAGAAATATTTTTAAAATGGTGTTGATTTTTGGCCGCTCTCGCTGGCTACTACTTGAGGGGATTAATTAGCACAAAAAGATTTACATGCAGCGCATACAATACGCTTATTTCGCTGCCTACGCAGTAAGGCTCCCTTTCCTTGAAAACTGAACGACCGCGCAGATGGGATATGACGCCGCGATGATATGAGCGGCGCAACGCCGGGGCGAGACTCCCGGGCAGGAACGGCATCTGCAGAGAGCGGCAAGGGCGTCCGGCGTTCCTCCTGCCTCGGATGCTCTGTTACATATCGAATAAAGGAGGATTGATCGATATGAAAAAGACTGAGCTCAAGGAGCTCTACACGATGATGTTCCCGGAGTATCCGGACATCCTCACCGTCGCCCAGCTTCAGAAGATGCTGGGCATTAGCCGGCACCTGGCCTACGACCTGATTAACGGCGGCTACATCCACGGAATCAAGATCGGCAGCGCGTTCAAGGTACCGAAGGTCAGCGTGATCAACTATGTCCTCGAAGAGGACAACAGGAAGGAGGCAGGTTAATGGGAAAGCTGGACACCATGGATGCTGACACGCTGATGTCCACGCCGCTTCCCAAAACGCTGTTCGTTGTAGACCGGCTGATTCCGCAGGGCGTGAACCTTATCGGCGGAGCCAGCAAGATCGGTAAGAGCTGGCTGATGCTGTGGCTGTGCCTGCAGGTATCGCAGGGGCTTCCGGTATGGGACTGTCCCACAAGAAGGTGTGACGTCCTGTACCTGTGCCTTGAGGATACCTTCACCCGAATCCAGTCCCGGCTGTTTGAACTGACCGACGAAGCGCCGGAGAATCTCCGCTTCGCCGTGATGTGCAGCCTGCTGGGAAACGGGCTGGAGGAGCAAATCACAGAATATCTCGATCGGTATCAGGAAACGCGGCTCATCGTCATCGACACGCTTCAAAAGGTTCGGGACTCCGGCAGCGCCGCGAGAGCCGGAATGTATGCCAGCGATTACGACGACATATCGGCGATCAAGCGCATTGCAGACGACTACGGCATTGCAATTGTGCTGGTACATCATCTACGCAAGCTGAAGGACGGAGAGGACCCGTTTAATCAGCTCTCCGGCTCCACCGGCATAACCGGAGCAGTGGATTCGAGCTATGTGCTGAGAAAGGACAGCCGCTCCTCTGACACGGCAACGCTGTTGGCCACCGGGCGCGACATCGAGTATCAGGAGCTGACGCTTTGCTTTGAGGACAAGCGGTGGACGCTGCTGGAACGAAAGGACGCCGAGGAAATCCGAAAGTCGGAGATCCCGCCATTTCTGTTTCAGTTGGCGGACTTTGTGCGGAAACGCGGCTCATTTAAGGGAACGGTCACGCAGCTTCTTGCAGAGATGGGCTGTACCGATGTTGCGCCCAACGCTGTGACAAAGCTCATTGCCCGCTACTACGACGAGGTACTGACGCCGGCCGGGATACTCTACTCGTCCAAACGGACGGCAACTGAAAGGCTTTTAAGCCTGTACGCCTATGACGGCTGTGACGGCCATGACGGCAATTCCTCGGTATAGGAAAAACCGTCACAGCCGTCATTGCCGTCACTGAGGAAAAGTGGCGAAAAGCCTGCGGCGACGACACGGCAATACACGGGGGACTTGTCCCGCAGTGTAGCGAGCATAGGCTTTGTGTTGCCACTTCGCCGCGGTGCATTGCACCGAAAGGGGCGCTGCCCCTGTAACCCCGGAAAGGAGACAGAATTTGAGCGACAGAAAGAGATTGCTCGGCATCAACATCCGCGTGACCGAGCAGGAGAAAAAGAGGATTCTACGAAACGCCAAGCGGTGCGGTCTGACCGCATCGGAGTATCTGCGGCAGCTTGGTTCCGGCCACACGCCCCAAGCAGTTCCGACGCCGGACATTGTCGAGGTGTGCGGCATGATCCCCGAGCTGATTGAGTATTATGCCGCTAACTATGGCGACAGCCAATTCCAACAGTATATGAAGTACGCGCTGGATAAGCTGCTGGCGTTCTGCAACCCGAAGGAGGAAAAAACGGGGTCCCCACAAAGCCTGCTTTGTGGGGAGAAGGAACATCCGCGAAGCGGTGAGCCTTCGCCGCTTGCGACGGAAGCGACGAGTGGAGCGTGATGTGCCGTGGCTACAACAAAGATTTGGCCGGTGCGCGACAACCTCAAGCGCATTGTCGATTACGCCGGCAACCCGGAGAAAACGGAATACACCGATCTGCGGCAGGAGCTGAACTATGTCGGCGAGCGGCGAAAGACGCAGAGTGAATCCGAGCGGCTGTTCTATATCACCGGCGTCCACTGCGGAGCCAAGACCGCCTATGAGGATATGCTGGCCGTCAAAAAGCACTTTGGCAAGACGGACGGCAACATTGCCTATCACGCCTATCAGAGCTTCAAGCCCGGCGAGGTAACGCCGGAGCAGTGCCATGAGATCGGTGTAAAGCTGGCAAAGACGCTCTGGGGAGACCGGTATCAGGTGTTGGTGGCGACCCATCTGAACTGCGCGCATCTGCATAATCATTTTCTGGTAAACTCCGTTTCTTTCATCGACGGGAAAAAGTTCAACGATAACAAGGCGGCCTACCTTGCCCTCCGAAAAGCATCAGACATGCTTTGCAGCGAGTACGGCCTATCCACCATCAAAAACCCGCTGGGCAGGACGCCGCGAAGCATTTACTTTGCGGAAAAGCAGGGTGAGCCGACCAAGTTCAATCTCATGCGCGAGGCGCTGGATTCGGCGCTGCGCTATTCGTCCAGCACCGGTGAGCTTGCGACCGCGCTGCGGGATATGGGCTATGAGTTTGCCTGTGAGCAGACGCGCAAGTATCCCACCATCCGCCGCATCGGGGATAAAAAGGCGGTACGGCTGCGGCGTCTGGGCGAGCAGTACGAGGTTGAGGCCATCAGCAGACGGTTGGAGGAAAACCGGGAGTGGCACGGCTCCGGGCTTCTTTATCGGGTGCGGGAGAGAGAAGCTCGGACATATACGCCGCCACTGCGCCGCTATGTGCGAGGCAATCTGAAACGAGCGAAGAAACCGGGAGGCCTGCGCGGGCTGTATCTACATTACTGCTTCCTGTTGGGGATTCTCCCGAAGGGCAGCATGCGCCGCCCGCTGTCCCCGGAGATGCGGGAGGAATGCCGACGACTGGACGAGTTGAGCCATCAGGCGCAGCTTCTATGCTGGGAGAAGCTTGTGACCGGCGACGATGTGCAGCGCTTCGTTAAAACGAAACAGGACGAGCTGCAAACGCTTACCGCCGTGCGGAGCCGCTGCTACAACCGTCTGCGCCGATGTGACGACCCGGAAACGGTCGAGACCGTCAGGCGGGAGCGCAGCGCTCTGACCGGGCAGATTGCAGCCTGTCGGAAGGACATCAGGACCGCACAGGTCGTATTGCAACGGAGCGCGGCCATGCAGCGCAATGTGAAAATCGAACAGGCCATGCGTGCGGAGCAGCAGGCGCGGCTTCGTTTGCTGCGTACACGGGAAAGGAGCTATGAACGATGAAACATGAAACGATTGACCTCGGTCTGAAGGGATATGAGGAGCTGTTCATGACCGGCGAGGAACGATTGAATAACAATAAGCCAAGAGTGGACGAGCTGCCGCTGTCTGAGCTGTCCGAGTTTCCGGGAAACCCGTTCAAGGTGCAGCAGGGCGAGGAGCTGGATCGGATGATTGAAAGCATACACCAATTCGGCGTGCTTGTTCCGGCGCTGGCAAGGCCAAAGAATGACAGGTATGAAATCGTATCCGGCCATCGGCGTCTGGCCGCCTGCCGTGCGCTGGGGCTTGCCGCCATGCCGGTGCTCGTGCGGGAAATGACCGACGATGAAGCTGTTATTGCCATGGTGGACGCCAATTTGCAGCGGGAGCACATCCTGCCCAGCGAAAAGGCGTTCGCCTACAAAATAAAGATGGAGGCTATGAGCCATCAAGGAACAACTTGTGGCCAACTTGGCCACAAGTCGAGAGATGCCGTTTCTGACGATGAAAGCGGACGTCAGATTCAGCGTTACATTCGCCTGACTTATCTCATTCCGGAGATTTTACAGCAGGTGGACGAGGGCAGGATTGCCTTCAACCCGGCAGTGGAGCTGTCATATCTCACCGAAGGCGAGCAGCAGGTGCTGTTGGATTCGATGGAGCGCAACGACTGCACACCGTCCCATGCACAGGCAATCCAGCTCAAAAAGCACTCACAGGAAGGAGCGCTAACGGAGGCCGAGCTGAGCCGTATGCTCTCCGAACCGAAGCCGAATCAGAAGGAGCATATCCGTTTCAAGCGGGACGAGCTTCAGAGCTTCTTTCCCTCCACCTACACGGATGAGCAAATCAAGCGCGATATTCTAAAGGGCTTGGAGCTTTTGAAGCGTCAGAGGGAGCGCAACCGCGACGCACGGTAATTCGAACTGAAGCGTCTTTTTTGCACAATGGCAGAACTCCGCACCGTTTGCTATCATCATAGCAGTCGGTACGGAGACTGTCTTTGTGTACAAATTCAATTATTCTGGAGGTAATATCATAATGGTAGCAGGACATCTTGAAGTGAAGAAAGGGTACTACTACGCGGTACTCAGTTATTTTGATGAACAGGGCAAGCGGCAGCGCCCGTGGATCGCCACCGGACTGCCCGAAAAGGGAAACAAGCGCAGAGCAGAGGCGGAGCTTTCCAGAATCCGTCACGAATTCGTGCCACCGGTGAAGGTGCAGGAGATGAGCTCGGATATGCTCTTTGCGGATTATTTGGAGCAGTGGCTGGAGATCGCCAAAGTGCGCATCAAGCTTCCAACCTATTGTTCCTATGCACAGCTTCTGAACAGCACCATTATCCCGTATTTCCGCGAAAAGAAGCTTGCTCTGCGGGAACTGGAGGCTCGGCACATTCAGATGTTCTATACGGAGCAGCTCAAGCGGGTCAAGCCAAATACAGTCATTCATTATCATGCCATCATTCATTCGGCGATCAAGTACGCAGTCAAGACCGATATGCTGACGCAGAATGTCGCAGACAAGGTGGACCGGCCCAAGAAAAATGACTACGAGCCGGTATTCCTCAGCGCCGACGAGCTTCAGCGGCTGTTTGCCATCGTAAAAGGCACAAAGTTCGAGCTTCCTGTGTTGGTTGCCGCCTTCTACGGCTTTCGACGGGGGGAGGTGCTGGGGCTGCGATGGGACGCTATTGATCTGGAGCGCAGCACCATTACTGTGAAGCACACCGTCACCACCGTAACTATCGACGGCAAGCGGGTAGAACTCGCTCAGGACTCCGCTAAAACCAAATCCAGTCTCCGCACACTGCCACTGGTGGGAAGCTTCAAGACTTACTTTCAGCAGCTGAAGGAGGCGCAGGAGGTCAACAAGAAGGTCTGCGGCGACTGCTACAACTATGAACACGACGGTTATCTTTTCGTGGATGAGTTGGGCAACCGCATGAAGGGGCACTACCTGTCCAGTCAGTTCCCGGAGTTTGTGGAAAAGCACGGACTCAGACGCTTGCGTTTTCATGATTTGAGACATTCATGTGCCTCACTCCTGCTGGCTTGCGGCGTACCGCTCAAGCAGATACAGGAGTGGCTCGGTCACAGCGATTTTTCCACTACGGCGAATATCTACGCCCATCTGGACTACAACTCCAAGCTCTCTTCGGCGCAGGCCATGACGGCAGGCTTGAAGCTGCCGGATACGGGCGATTTCGGCAGCAAATGGGTGGATACCGCGAATGAGCAAACTGCACAAAAATCGGAGCCGGATTTTGTGCCCGTTCTGTCCGAAAAAGGTCAAAAGCCGGGCAGAACTGCTTCCAAGGCTAAATTGAAATCGGCTGAAAAGTTATAAAAAAGCCGAAAAATCATAGATTTTCCGGCTTTTTGTGGCGGAGAGGATGGGATTCGAACCCATGTGACGTTGCCGTCAAACTGATTTCGAGTCAGCCCCGTTATGACCACTTCGATACCTCTCCGTGTATGTTCACCGGCCTTTCTGCTCCAAACCGCGAAAATACTCCGCTTGGCTTTGGACAGAACTGCCGGACAGAACAGCAAAATATTCAGTTACTCGAACCCATAAAAAGTGCCTATTTGCAAGGTTTTCCGGGTACCTGAAACGGCCTATGCCTGTAACGATTTCGAGTCGTTTGTCTTGTGCACACTATAGTGGAAATTAGAGGAAGATGGCAGCATAGAGAAGTACCTTCCGACCTAGTAATTTCAGTACTTTCCGGACCTGAATGCTGAAAGGCCTTGAAAAATCAATAGTTCGAATCAATGCAGATATTGACTGTTTTTTTGGAAAAAGGAGAGAATCAGGAGAGAACAAGAGAGAATTAGGAGAGAACAAAGGGCTTTTCCAGCTGTTTTTATATATAGAGCTTCAGGATCACCTGCCGTTGACAATCCAAATGAGGAAAGGTGATTTCATGAAGAAGAAAAGCAAATACACGCACTTGCTCGATGAATATCCCAAGGTTATAACCAAGGATCAGTTTTACCGAATCTGCAACATTAGTAAAAAGACTGCGAAGCACCTTTTGGATCATGGCCTGGTCCCTTGCATCAATAATGGCAAGAAGACAAGGAAATACAAAATCAAGATGACCGATGTGATTTACTACCTTGAAGGCCGAGAGATATCTCCTGAGAGCTATATAGCTCCTGTTGGATGGTACAAGACAGGTTCTGAATACAGGGGACACAAACGCGAACCTAAAGTTCTCACTGAGGAAGCGAGGAACCAACTGGCAATGGTCTATTCCCACAGAATGGCCTATTTTCCAGATGTTCTGAACGTCGTCGAAGTCTCAGATATCACTGGCTACCATCGAAACTCTGTTGGCAAATGGTGCAACAAAAAGCTGGTGCACTGCTTCAATATGGGCAATAGGTATCTGATCCCAAAGCCATCCCTGCTCGAATTTATGTTGAGCCCATACTTTCAAGGATTGAAGTCGAAGATCGATTAGGAAAAGAAGAATTGAATAAAAATCATAAACCGAACCGTCACTTTCGTGGCGGTTTTCATTTTGCCAATTTAAAAGGAGGTCGCAATGAAAGAAACCTTTAATCAACGCTATAAACATATCTGCCAAATAGCAGAACGGCAGGCTGAAGTCTTTGCCGGGGTTGTATCTGAATCCTTTGATGATCTGGATAGCCTGGGTGAATTCGTCGATACCCTGTTCTACATGCATTCCATCACCGATGATGAGCAATTTGCCGGCTTTCTTGGAATGATGTACGAGATCATGGACTGCCAAATGCCTGAGGAAATCGACTGCCATATCGTGATGGAGCAAAGACCGAGCATTTTCTTCAGTTGCTTCCTGACATCATTTCTGACAGGAATTCTGAATCGGGTCGGAGGTGATCTCCCTTGCCCTGCAATGTAATTGCCATAGCAAACCAGAAAGGCGGTGTTGGAAAGACGACCACCTGCACCAATCTGGGGATCGGGCTGGCCAATGAGGGTAAGAAGGTTTTGCTGGTGGATTGCGATCCCCAGGGAAGCCTAACCATCAGCCTGGGTCATACTCAGCCGGATAAGTTGCAGGATACTCTCTCCTCTGTCCTGGGAAAGACGATGAATGATATGGAGCTCAATCACAAGGAAGGAATCCTGCATCATCAGGAAGGTGTGGATCTGGTGCCAGCTAACATTGAATTGTCGGGACTTGAGGTCTCGCTGGTCAATGTCATGAGCCGGGAAAAGGTCTTGAAAGAGTATCTTGATGGAATCAGATCTGACTATGACTACATCCTCATTGACTGTATGCCTTCCCTTGGGATGCTGACAGTCAATACTCTGGCAGCAGCAGACAGTGTGCTCATCCCAGTTCAGGCTCAGTATTTATCTGCCAAAGGTCTGGAACAGCTGCTTCAAACCATCAGCAAGGTCCGCAAGCAGATCAATCCCAAGTTAAAGATAGATGGAATTCTACTAACTATGATGGATAACCGGACCAATGACGCGAAAGAAATCAGTGCGCTTCTCAGGGAAACCTATGGAACCAAGCTGAAGGTGTTCGATTCGGCTATTCCCCACTCCGTGCGAGCTGCAGAAACTGCTTCCTACGGGAGAAGCATCTTCTCTCATGATCCTAAAGGAAAAGTAGCAGAAGCTTACAGAAATTTGACGAAGGAGGTGCTGAAGCTTGAAACCCAGCGACAGAAATCTAAATCTGACCTCCTACGATGATATCTTTCAGACTGAAGAAGCCCGAGTTGAGTCATATCAGGAAAAAGTCATTAATATCCCTCTGGTCGAGCTGCATCCCTTCAAAAATCATCCCTTTAAAGTGAAGGATGATGAATCCATGTTGGAAACTGCAGAGAGTATCACCAAGCATGGTGTTCTGGTGCCGGTCATTGCACGGCCTCTTGAAGAAGGCGGATATGAGTTGATTTCAGGCCATCGTCGTAAGCGTGCCAGTGAGCTGGCTGGTAAGGAAACCATCCCAGTAATCGTGAGGAATCTCGACGATGACGCTGCTACCATTATCATGGTTGACAGTAATATTCAGCGTGAAAATATCCTGCCAAGTGAACGGGCATTTGCCTATAAACTCAAGCTGGAAGCTATGAAACGACAGGCTGGGAGGCCTTCTAAAGAAAATGGTTCCCAAGTTGGGAATAATTTAGTGGGCGTGAAATCAAGCGATATTCTTGCGGAGCAAATGGGCGAAAGTAAGAGCACCATTTTCCGCTTTATTCGCCTTACTGAGCTTGTCCCTGAGTTGCTTGATATGGTCGATAACAAGAAAATCGCTTTCAATCCAGCTGTTGAGCTCTCATATCTCATGCCTCATGAGCAGGTCCAGCTGATGGAAGCCATGGACATGGAGCAGGCTACACCTTCCCTGTCTCAGGCTCAGCGCTTAAAAAAGTACAGTCAGGATGGCAAGCTGACCTTTGATGTCATGACCGCCATCATGTCTGAAGACAAAAAAGGTGAATTGGATAAGGTGACGATCACCGGAGATAAGCGCAAAAAATATT
>CAZJCB010000071.1:0-10544 GCA_964544245.1 uncultured Christensenella sp. | reverse complement strand
GAAGATTCAGGATTCATTTTTGAAATCCAAAGAACCGTAAGTGAGCCTGGAGGACTTCGTCCTCCAGACCTCCTGACAAGGGATTTCATCCCTTGACCCGTCATTTATTTTGATGGAACCAAGGTGATTGATCGCGTTTAAAGTATTGGACTGGAGGAAAATGAGATGAAACTGTCCGTGTTTACCGTCGTGCTGGGGGACCTGCCCCTGGGCTGCGCGCTGGAGTTCCTGGCCGAACAGGGCGTGGATGCCGTGGAGATCGGCTGCGGAGGTTACCCCGGGAAACGGCACTGCGACCCGAAAGCCCTGCTGGGCAACGAAGCCGCGAAGCGGGAGTTCCTGGGCGCCCTGAAGAACAGCGGCCTGGAACTGGCGGCGCTCTCCGTCCACGGCAACCCGGTGCACCCGGACAAAGCCGTTGCGCGGGGCTTCCATGAGGATTACCTGGACGCGGTGCGGCTGGCTGGCGAACTGGGGGCGGACCGCGTCGTCACCTTCTCCGGCTGCCCGGGCGGCAGCCCGGAGGACAGGACGCCCAACTGGGCCACCTGCGCCTGGCCGGACGATTACCAGGACGTGCTCCGCTACCAGTGGGAGGGGGTGCTCATCCCCTACTGGCAGGAGGCGGCCGCTGTCGCGAAGGGCCACGGCGTCAAACGGATCGCGCTGGAAATGCACCCCGGCTTCTGCGTCTACAACCCGGAGACCCTGCTGCGCCTGAGGGCTGCCGTGGGGGACATCATCGGCGCCAACCTGGACCCCTCCCACCTCTTCTGGCAGGGGATGGACCCGGTGATGGCCGTGCGCGCGCTGGGCGGCGCCATCCATTTCTTCCACGCCAAGGACACCCTGATGGACGCGGAGAACACCGCCATCAACGGCGTGCTGGACACGAAGCATTACGCGGACCGGAACCGCTCCTGGGTCTTCCGCACGGTAGGCTACGGCCATGACCGGCTGACCTGGAACCGCATCATCTCCGAACTGCGCGCGGCCGGTTATGACGACGCGGTGTCCATCGAGCACGAGGACGGCCTGATGAGCGGCAGGGAGGGCCTGGTGAAGGCCATCCGCTTCCTGAAAGACACCTTGATTTTCGAACAGGCCGGGGAGATGTACTGGGCTTGACCGATCCCGGCACGCGCGCGTCGGACGGAGTTGGCCGTCGTGCTTTGGGGGTACAATGTCCGTGAGCGACAGGCTCAGGGAGAAAAACGGATGAACACGTATGAATCCGCCGGCCAGCTGGTCGGCAATACGCCGCTGGTGCGGCTCAGGCGCCTGGAGGAGGAAAAGGGCCTGAGGGCCGCCGTATTGGGAAAAGCGGAGTTTATGAACCCGGCGGGCTGCGTCAAGGAACGCATCGCCAAAACGATGATCCAGCAGGCGGAAGCCGACGGCCTGCTGAAGCCGGGCGGACTGATTGTGGAAGCGTCCAGCGGCAACACCGGCATCGGCCTGGCCATGATGGCCGCTTCGCGCGGCTACCGCCTCATCCTGACCATGCCCGACACCATGAGCGTGGAGCGCCGGCAGCTGCTGGCTGCCTACGGGGCGCGGCTGATCCTGACCGAGGGCGCCCGGGGCATGGTGGGCGCGATGGAGAAGGCCGAGGAGATCGTGCGGGAGAACCCCGGCAGTTTCTACGCCCGGCAGTTTGAGAACCCCGCCAACCCGCGCGCCCATTACGAGACCACCGGGCCCGAAATCGATCGGGATACGGGGGGCAGGGTGGACGTCTTCGTCGCCGGCGTGGGCACCGGCGGCACCATCACCGGGGCGGGGCGCTACCTGAGGGAGCGGCACCCGGGCGTCCTGATCGTCGCGGTGGAGCCCGCCGGCTCGCCCGTGCTCTCCGGCGGGGAGAAGGGAAAGCACAAGATCCAGGGCATCGGCGCGGGCTTCATTCCCGGGGTGCTGGACACCGGCATCTATGACCAGGTCATCCGGGTCACCGATGAGGACGCGGCCGCCGCCGCCCGCCTGCTGGCCAGAAGCGAGGGCCTGCTGTGCGGCATCAGTTCCGGCGCGGCGCTGCACGCGGCGATGGAACTGGCCAAAACGGAGGAGCACCGGGGCGGGAACATCGTGGTGATCCTGCCGGACGCGGGCAGCCGCTACCTCTCCGGCGGATTGTTTGAAGTGGGGTGAAACGCTTGAAAACAGGGGATGAACCGGAAAAGCTGCTGGAAGCCCTGGGGGGGATCCGCCTGCCCTGCGAAAACCCGGTGAGCAGCTGCGACATGTTTCCCGACAGGCGGCAGGTCATCCTGCTGATCAAGGACCTGCAGTCCCTGATGTTCCCCTGCTATTTCCGCGTCAGCGACAGCCACCTGGGCGAGGAGGGGGACGTGCGCGCCTGGGCGGAAAGCGGGGCGGTCGGCCTGATCTCCCTGTCCCTGCGCTTTTTTGGCGGCGGGAGGGAGCGGGACCCCGAAGCCCTGGCGCGGGCGTTCCTGTCCAGACTGCCCGGTATCAAGGAGCTGCTCTGCGGCGACGCGCAGGCCATCTATGAAGGCGACCCCGCGGCCCGCAGCTGCGAAGAGGTCATCATCTGCTATCCGGGCTTCTACGCCATCTCCATCCACCGCCTGGCCCACGAGCTGTACCGGCTGGGCATCCCCCTGCTGCCGCGCATCATGTCGGAATACGCGCACGAGAAAACCGGCATCGACATCCACCCCGGGGCCAGCGTGGGCCGGCGTTTCTGCATCGACCACGGCACGGGCATCGTCATCGGGGAGACCGCCCGCATCGGCGACGATGTCAAGCTCTACCAGGGCGTCACCCTGGGCGCGAAGAGCTTCCCCCTGGACGAACAGGGCAACCCGGTCAAGGGCGTCCTGCGGCACCCGCAGATCGGGAACCGCGTGGTCATCTACGCCAACGCCGTCATCCTGGGCGGGGACACCCGCGTGGGCGACGACTGCGTCATCGGCGGGAACGTCTGGCTGACCGAGTCGCTGCCGGAAAAACAGATGATGTACTACGACGGGGACAAGATCAAAGGCAGGCCCATCCTCACCAACCAATAGCAGGAAGGCGATAGGCCCATGAAAAAGGCGTGCGCCCTCGCGGCGGCAGCCGCCATGCTGACCGCCTCGGTTTTGTGTGGTGCCGCTTCCGGCGGTTCCGCGTTTCCCGGGCCCGCCCCGCCCTCCCGTGATAATCCCGGCGGCCTGGTCCAAAGAATCGACACCGCGGGCATGCGGGCTGCGCTCCTGCAGACCGGGAGGGAAGGGCTTCAGGCGCGGCTGATGTTGATCGCCGGTGCCAGGAAGACGCTGGATGTGGGCACCTACCTCTTCGCGGATGACGGCAGCGGGCGCCTGGTCGCCTCCGCGCTGATGGCCGCGGCGGACCGCGGCGTCCGGGTCCGCGTCCTGACGGACGGCCTGATCGGGCGGCTCAACGGCGGGGACCTGCGCTACGTGCTGGGCGCCCATCAGAACATGGAGCTGCGCTTCTACAATCCCGTGAACTCCCTCTCGCTGGACCGCCTCAACGCGCGCTGCCATGAGAAATGCCTCCTGGCGGACCGGCGGGCCCTGGTCCTTGGCGGCAGGAACATCTCCGACGGGTTCCTGGGCGACCCCGGGCAGCCCGGGTACAGCCAGGACCTGGACGTCCTCTTCCTGTGCGCGAAGGCTGGGGAGGACACCGCCGCGGAAGCCCTGGCCGCCTATTTTGACCGGCTGTGGGACGAACACTGCGCCCCGGCCTATGCCTCCGTTCCCGAAGGGAAGGCTTTGCCCGTGGCGGCGCTGGAAAACGAACTGAGGAGCCTGTACGACGCTTACTGCCAGGAGAATCCGGAACTGCTCTCCCCGGAGGGCTGGACCGGGGACACGGTGCCTGTTCAGGGATATTCGCTGCTGGTCAACCCGACGGAGCCCGGCGCCGGGGACCCCCTGCTCTGGGCGGGCCTGACAGGCTTGATGATGCGGGCGCAAAGCAGGGTCTGGGTCCTGACGCCCTACCTGGTGCTGGACGGGCGGATGCGGGACGACCTGGAGGCCGTCGCGGCCAGGGTCCCGGACGTGACCGTCCTGATCAACTCCCGCGCCGCAGGGGACAACCTCATCGCCTCGGCGGATTACCTCCTCAGCAAAAGGATGTTTGAAGGGATGCGCCTGCGCCTGCGGGAATACCTGGGAAGCGTGTCCCTGCACACCAAGGCGCTGCTCATTGACGGGGATGCCGGCGCGGTCGGGACGTTCAACTTTGACATGCGCAGCGCGTACATCGACACCGAAGTGATGCTGGTGGTGTACGGCGGGGAGTTCAACGCCCTGCTGGAACGGTACATGCGCGGCATGCTGGCCCTTTCCAGCCCGGCCAACGCCGCCGCCGGGGAAGAAGAGAGCGCCCCTCAGGAGACGGAACCGCCGGCTCCCGTGAAGGACGCTGTCATCCACTTCCTCGCTCCCCTGGTCACCCTGATGCGCCCGCTGCTGTAGAGAGCGAACTCATGTTAAAAGGCCCGGGGGCTGTCCCCGGACCAACTCTGGATTGATTCAGTCTCCCCGCCTCGCGCGGTACCCGCTCCCGTAGTCCACCTGGCTGGTGAAAGGGCCGTCCGGCCAGGCGGCCAGGTTGTGGCAGGCGATGGACACGATGTTGTCGTGCGTGGCCTTCAGGTGAAAAAAGCCGGAAATGTGCGGGGTGATGATCAGGTTTTTCTCTCTCCACAGGGGATGGTCCCGGGGGAGGGGCTCCGGCACCGTCACGTCGATGCTGGCGCCGGCCAGGCGGCCTTCCCGGAGGGCGCCCAGCAGCGCGTCCTGGTCGACCGCGGAACCGCGCCCCACGTTGAGCAGGTAGGCGCCTCTCTTCATCAGGCCGAAACGGCGCGCGTCCATCAGGTTGACGGTCTGGGGCGTTTCAGGCACGGACAGGGCGACGACGTCGGCTTTGGGCAGGAGGCTGTCCAGCTCGCCGAAGGTGTGCATCCCGTCATAGGCGGGGTCAGCGCCGCCCCCCGTCCTGCGCACGCCGAGCGTGGTCGCCCCCAGGGCTTTGGCCAGGCGCGCGAAATCCGTCCCGATGGAGCCGGCGCCGACGATGAGCACGGTCATGCCGCGGATGGAGCGCACGTGCCCGCGGTCAGCCCATTCCGCCGTCGCCTGGTCGTCGCGGTATTCGTGCAGGCGCTTGAGCAGCATCAGCAGCGACGCCAGCATATGTTCGGAGATCGCCTGGCCGAAGGCGCCGCTGCTGCTGCACAGCACGGCCCCGGGATTCAGGTCTTTCAGCCGCAGGTAGTCCGGTACGACGCCCGAACTGCTCAGCTGCAGCAGCTTCAGCCCCTTCAGTTTCTCCAGCAGTTCAGCCGGCGGGTTGCCCACCGCGGCGTCCAGCGCCGCCAGTTCGTCGTCTCTGAGTTCCTCCCACCGGGCGAAGCGGACCTTCGCGCCCGGCAGGGTCTTTTTGAACTGTTCCCTGTATTCCGGCGTCAGGGGCATGGAAACCAGCACGTTCTCCAGATGCATCACGTTACCTCCAGCGTTTTCTCACGCATATTTTACCCGTCCGGGCGGCCTTTGTCCCCCGCTCGTTGCCGTTTCTGAAAAGAATATGGTAGGATAGGGCATCAAAAAGCGCGCGGCCCCCTGTTCTTTTTCCATGGCCATGGACGGGCGGAGGGCGGGCGCGAAAGGACTGGACATGACCGGGGGCTCCTGCATTTTTGCCGTCGTCGACCGCGGGAAGGCTGACGGCCTGCTGCACCGCGCGCAGCAGATGGGCGCGCGGCAGGGCACGATCTTCCTGGGCGAAGGCACCATGCCTTCCAGGCTGCTGGACTTTCTGGGCATCAGCGAGACCCGGAAGGAAGTGCTGCTCATGGCGGTGCCCGAGGGCGTGAGCGACGCGCTCTACGGCATGTTCAGGGACGAGTTCCGGCTGCACAGGCGCAACAGGGGCATCGCCTTTTCGGTGCCTTTGCGCCAGTTCGACCCGGAGAACAAAGCCCCTTCGGTGTTCAGCCGGCAGACGGACGCGCCCTTTATCTGCCTGATCACCGTGCTGGAGCGCGGGCTTGGCACGGAGTGCATGGGCAAGGCGCGCGCGGCGGGCGCGCGGGGCGGCACCATCCTTCACGCGCACGGCGCGGGCGTGCCCCAGGATTTCTTTTTCCCGCTGGTAGTGGAGCCGCAGAAAGACATGGTGCTCATCGTCGCCCCCCATGAGGCGGCCCCCGCCATCCGCGACGCGATCTATACCGGGATGCGGCTGGAGCGCAGGGGCAGCGGCATCCTCTTCGCGCTGCCGGTCCTGAAGACCCTGGGGCTGTATGAGGAGCGGCAGGCGGAAAAGGGGGCGGGGAGATGAACCTGCTCCGCCAGAAGATCGGCGAGGTCAGCCGGTCCCTGCTGCCGGTCATGGCCCTGGTGCTCCTGCTCGCAATGACCTTGGTAAAGACGGAAGCAGACGTGATCTGGCGCTTCCTCCTGGGCGGCCTCCTCCTGCTCATCGGCCTGGCCGTCTTCCTGCTGGGGGTCGACCTGGCGATGGCGCCCATCGGCGACCACATGGCGCAGGAACTGGCGACCTCCAAAACCGCCCTCAAACTGGCTTTTTTCAGCTTCCTGCTGGGGTTCCTGGTCACCGTCGCGGAACCCGACCTGCTCATCCTGGGCGAACAGGTGCAGACGGCCTCCGGGGGCGCCATCAACGCCTTTTTTATGGTCTACGTGGTATCCGCGGGCGTGGGGCTGCTCATCGCCCTGGGCACTTTCCGCCTGCTGAGCGGCAGGGTTTCCTACGCCCTGTTCATGGGCCTGGCCTACGGCGTCATCCTGATCCTGTCCTTCCTGGTGTCAGAGGAGTTCCTGGCCATCAGCTTTGATTCCTCCGGCGCCACCACCGGCGCTTTGACCACCCCCTTTGTGCTGGCGCTCTCCGCCAGCCTGTCGCGCATCAAGGGCGGCAGGAAAACGGAGGAGGATTCCTTCGGCATGGTGGGCGTGATGAGCGCCGGGCCCATCCTCGCGGTGATGCTGATGAGCATCCTCTCCGGCCAGCGCCGCATCCAGGGCGCGCCGGAGGCCTTCGCGACGGCGTCGGGCATCCTGGCGCCGGTGCTGCACGAGATGCCCGGCGTTTTCCTGGAGTCCCTCACCGCCCTGCTGCCGCTCACCGCGCTGTTTTTTCTGATGAACCGTTTCAAATTCAAAGTCCCCCGGAAGGAACTGGCCCGCGTCATCAAAGGGCTGGTCTATACCTTGCTGGGGCTTGTGCTGTTCCTGACGGGGGTGTATTCGGGCTTTATGGACATGGGGCAGATCATCGGCCGCGGCGTCGCGGAGCGTTTCAGCTGGCTCCTGCCGATTGTCGGCTTCCTGCTGGGGATGATCGTCGTGCTGGTGGAGCCCGCGGTGCACGTGCTGGGGCAGGGGATCCAGGAAGCCACCGGCGGGCGCATCCCGCTGAAGCTGATCCGCGTCACGCTCTCCCTGGGCGTCGCGCTGGCGATCGCGGGATCCATGCTGCGCATCATGATCCCCTGGGTCAAACTGTGGTACTTCCTCCTGCCCGGCTTCCTTGCCGCGGTCATCCTCTCCTTCCGTTCCGACCCTGTCTTTGTGGGCATCGCCTATGACGCGGGCGGCGTCGCCTCCGGGCCCGTAACGGCCACCTTTGTGCTGGCCTTCGCGCAGGGCGCCGCCGCCATGACCCCCACCGCCAACGTGATGGTGGACGGCTTCGGGGTCATCGCCATGGTGGCCATGGCGCCGGTGGTCTCCATCATGGCCCTGGGCGCGGTGTTCCGGCGCAGGGAAGAAGCGCTGCCAAAGGCGGCAGGGGCGCACGCTCTTCCGAAGGCGGAAGCCCTTCCCGGAAAGATCGAATTTTTTGACTGCGTGGTGGCCGTCGTCAAACGCGGCCTGGCGCAGCGCGCGGTGGAAGTGGCGCGCGAAGCGGGCGCCGGGGGCGCCACCATCCTGCACGGGCGCGGTTCGGGCGGGCACGACATGAAACTGTTCCATGTCGAGGTGCAAAAGGAAAAGGAGATCATTTTCTGGCTGACGGACACCCGTCTGAGCGAAGCCGTCGCGGACCGCCTGTACAGGGAACTGGACCTGGGCGGGGAAGGCGGGGGGACGGTGTTCATGCTCCCGTCGGGCGCCTACGGCCTGGACGCCCCGGTATCCATTGGCACCCGCGAGGAAACGGAGGGCGAAAAGGCCGCGCCCCTGCACACGGCCAGCACGGCGGAGGAACTGCTGCCCCTCACTCAGGAGAAAGGGGAATAGTTCCCCAAAGAAGAAAATCACGACATACTGGCGGAAAACTGTGAAAAGGTTTTCCGCTTTTTAATCCTGTCTTCATTCGGCCTGAAGGGTCTTTTCATTCCCCTGCCTTATCCTCAGGCTGCGCAGACCGGAACACACCGGTCTGACGGAGGAGAGGAACGTATGGAACGCTTTGAGATGGCGGAGAAACTGATGGAAAAGGCGGGCATTGACTACGGGGCTGCGAAACGAGCCCTGGAAGCGAACGACTGGGACGTGGAGCGCGCGGTGGCCTGCCTGCGGCGCGGCGGGAAGGACGGCGGCCGAAAAGAGAGCAGGGAACAGGAGGCGCGGGTTCGCCGCGTGAAAGGAGGGCTGGCGAAAGCGGTCGACTGGTTGACACAGGCGGTCCAGCGCGGCAGCCGGAACTTCCTGTCCGTCTCCAGGGATGGTAAACACGTGTTTGACATCAGCCTGACCGCGGCGGCGCTGCTGCTTCTGCTGACGCATGGTTTCTTCCTGCTGGCGGCGCTGGTCGGCCTCCTGATGGGATACCGCTGCCGGTTCATCAGCGAAAAGGAGGACAAAGCCTTCCGCGAGGATGTCAGGCAGGCGGACGATGTGGCCGAGGAAATCAACCAGCGGCATACTGTGAACAGCTTCGGGGAGGGCGGCAGCATCTAAAAGCTACCCTATGTTTCTGAGCAAGACATTCCTTTCGCCGCAATAAAAAAAGTGCCCGAGGGCACTTTTTTGCTGAAACCCGTAAAAGGGGTTATTTCGCGTTGGCGGCAGCCTTCGCAAGGGAGGCCAGGTAGTCGCCCACGGAGACGGTGACGGAAGCCTTCAGGTCTTCCACGGCCGGCACGGCGGTGTGGTTCTCGTCGCGCTGGAACACTTCGATGGCCAGCACTTCTTCAACGGTCTTGCCGATGCAGTACTCGCCGAACGCGGCGATCTGCTCAAACCATTCCTTGCCGATGGCGCTCGCCTTCCTCATGCCGTAGGCTTCGCCCTTTTCAAGCTTGGTCAGCAGGGTCTCCGGCGCGGGCACGTTGGCCACGCCCAGGGCGCTAAACTGGACCTTGCTCTGCTGCACGTCCCAGGTGACGGACTGGATCTTGCCTTCGGCGTCCAGCACCAGGCTGCACACGGTGGTGTTGACCTGCGCGGCGCCGGCCTTTTCGGCGGTGGCGTCGGCGACGGAGCCGATGGAGGTGACCATGCCCAGGCCATGTTTCACATGGGAATCAGCCATGGCGGTGCCGAGGGAGGCGACGAGGAGCAGGACGAGGACGAGAGAAAGGGTCTTCTTCATTGGGGAGTTCCTCCTTGTTATGTTTCAGTACCATGAGTATTCTAATCATGCCGGGGCGTTCCGTCAAGCGTTTTCGGGACGGGAGGATAAAAAACCGGGCGAAATCCGTCCCACTGACATTCGCGGCCTGGCTGATTCCGCTCCCGCCGGGGATGGATTCAAACCAAGCGCGCTGTCATGCGCCATCAAAAGAACAGGCCGCCCGGGCGGGCGGCCTCTGTTTGGGGTTTGCGGTTTCCTGCCCTGCCAGGTTATTTCGCGTTGGCGGCAGCCTTCTGCAGGGAGGCCAGGTAGTCGCCCACGGAGACGGTGACGGAAGCCTTCAGGTCTTCCACGGCCGGCACGGCGGTGTGGTTCTCGTCGCGCTGGAACACTTCGATGGCCAGCACTTCTTCAACGGTCTTGCCGATGCAGTACTCGCCGAACGCGGCGATCTGCTCAAACCATTCCTTGCCGATGGCGCTCGCCTTCCTCATGCCGTAGGCTTCGCCCTTTTCAAGCTTGGTCAGCAGGGTCTCCGGCGCGGGCACGTTGGCCACGCCCAGGGCGCTAAACTGGACCTTGCTCTGCTGCACGTCCCAGGTGACGGACTGGATCTTGCCTTCGGCGTCCAGCACCAGGCTGCACACGGTGGTGTTGACCTGGGCGGCGCCTTCCTTCTCGGCGGTGGCGTCGGCGACGGAGCCGATGGAGGTGACCATGCCCAGGCCGTGCTTCACGGCAGGGGCGGGGGCGGCCTTCGCGGCCTCGAGGTCAGCGGTCAGGGCGTCGACCTTGCCCTGCAGGTCAGTCTTCACGGTTTCGGCCTCGGCTTTGGCGGTGTCGACCAGTTTGGTCGCTTCGTCCAGTTTCTTCTGGACGTCGCCCTTCTGCACGAAACCGACGACAGCCAGGACGGCTGCGACGATGAGCAGGATCACGGTAAGGGTCAAACCTTTTTTCATGGGAATCCTCCTTCAGTGTTCTGAATCCGCCTGATAACATAGCCT
>CAZJCB010000070.1:0-10547 GCA_964544245.1 uncultured Christensenella sp. | reverse complement strand
ATTATATACGCATTTCCCTGTTGAGGCAAGCGAAATTTACGGCTTTCAGAAGCGCTTTCCGGAAGAGTTTTTCGGAGCAGCCGGCGCAATCGCAAAAAGTGGGGCCAAACTGCCTAAGCGGAGACCTTCGCATACTTCAGTATACCGCGGACATATACTGACCTGACATTGAAATCTCGGTCAAACAGCACGATATCCGCATCCTTGCCGGGCTCAAGCGAACCCTTTTTGTCATCTGCATCGATTGCCTTCGCCGCGTTCAGGGAAGCGAACTGCACAGCCTGCGCGGCTGTGAGCCTCGCATGGTCTCTCAGGTTTCTGACGGCCTGGTTCAACTTCAGCACGCTGCCTGCAATGGTCCCATCCGCCAGCCTGCACTGGATACCGTTCACATAAATCTTCTGACCGCCCAATGTATATTCACCGTCTCCCAGGCCGCCTGCCCTGGTGCAGTCTGTGACCAGGATGAGCAAGTTTCCTTTGATCCCAGCCAGCAGGCCGAAAAGACCGGGGTGTACGTGGAAGGTGTCCGCAATCAGTTCACAGGTCACAGGGGCATTCAGCGCCGCGCCGACGATTCCGGGCCCCCTGTGGTTCAATCCGCTCATCGCGTTGAACAGGTGGGTAACGTACGACGCGCCTGCCGCGACCGCCTCGTTCGTCAGTTCGAAACTGGCGTCAGAGTGGCCGATGGACACAATGATGTCCGAATCACGCCTGACCTGGCGGATAAAGTCCAGCCCGCCCGGCATTTCAGGCGCCATGGTCACAATGCGGACGATGTCCTTGTGTTGCAGCATCCTGTCCGCGTCAGGCCGGAGGATCGCGCCCAGGGACTGGGCGCCTTTGCGGGCTGGATTGATGAAAGGACCTTCCATATGAACGCCCAGGATTTCACTGCCTGGGAAAATTCCCTCCCTGCTCAAAGGCATCAGCGTGCGGACAGTGCACAGCGCCTGCTCTATTTCATCCCAGGAGATTGTCATTGTGGTCGGCAGGAAGGCAGTAACGCCGTTTTTCAGCAGCTGGCCTGCGATGACCCTGAGGCCCTGTTCGCTGCCGTCAGAGACGTCCTCTCCCTGATAGCCGTGTACGTGCAGGTCGACCAAACCAGGCGACACATACATGCCCTGAGCGTCGATAGACTCGCAATCCGCCGGCAAATCCGCGTTGTCCAGGATTTGCACAATCCTGTCATCAAAGAGTAACGTTTTGTTCCCGACCTCCAGGCCGTTGAGCAGGAGGGCTCCGTTTACGATCGCTTTCATATACAGCCTCTCATTGAGCAATTGATGTTTTTCAGCTTGCCAGGAACCATTATAGCTCCGGTTTGATGCGTGTTCAATCAGAAGGGTCGATTGTTTTGCTGATGATTGAAAAGGGAGGGACGGGGCGGCGCTGAATGGCTTTGCGCGGGACAGGACAGCCCTCTCACCTGTTTTCATTGACACCTCCGGACAAACTCTTTACTATTGATTGCAGGAAACGCTGTTCATCATCTGCGCGGACGCCTGCTCCGGGTCTTTGGGGCAGGGGGACATCAATGAAGGCAATGTGAGAGAATGACCGAAAACAACGAAGACCTGCAGCAGTTTGGCAGTCAGCCGCCTATCCAGGACAGCGGCAGCGTACGGAAGTCCCGGCCGATGTTTGTCAACCTGAAAAACAGGCTGCATCTGCCCGGTGTCAACGAGCTGCTCGCGCCGTGCACCAGGCATCTGACCGCCAGCCAGTACAAGCGGATGCTGTCCGCCTGGCAGGCTGTCCAATGGTATCATGTGTTTGGCCTGATCCTGTATGGCAGGGTCATTGGACTGATTGCGGTGGAAGAGAAAACACCCGGTCATGGAAGGATCCTGGCTATGGGCATCCTGCCGCAGCATCAGCACCGGGGCCTGGGGAGAAGGCTGATCGTTGAAGCTTTCTGCTCATTGAACCTTGAAGGATTGGCCTCGGAAGCGCTGATGGAGATGGCAGGATTCTACGAACGGATGAATTTTGAAATCGGCATGCCCCGCTCCAGCAGCTCCGGGATGGCCATTTATCCTTGCTCCCTGAGCCGCAAGACTCTGTATTCTGTCTATCAGCACGAGTATTCTGCGGGGGCGGTGCTTTATTGCCAGAGCGGGGACGAGCGCCAGTATGTCCTGGTAACAGAGCTGTCCGGGAATACCGGCCTGCCCAAAGGCCATGTAGAGCAGGGCGAAACGGATGAACAGACGGCGCTGCGGGAGATTTTTGAGGAAACCGGCATCACTGCCCATATTGTGCCGGGGTTCGGGGGAGAGATCGTTTACCCCCAGGGGAAGGGGATGCTCAAGCACTTCAGTTATTTCCTTGCCACGTTTTCACCCGGGCAGGAACTCAAGTCAGGAAGCGATGTCATCGCGCACATCCTCCCTTATGAACAAGCGCTTCGAAAGCTCTCCTTTGCCGATGTGCGTTCCATCCTCAGGGAGGCGGAGTTGTTTCTGAATTCAGGCCTTTAAGACGGTCCGGCAGCGGTTTATGGCTTTTTATTGCGGATAGAATAGTCATGTGGCTATTGATTGAATTATTGGCTGAACAGCCGGGAAGAAAGAGGAAGACAAAATGACAGGGATTCTTCAGATCATCATTCAACTGGTCTCAGGCGCTGTTGGCGGAAATGTGGCGGGAAAGGCACTGCCCAAGAGTTCTCTCGGCAACATCGGCAATACCATTGCCGGCATCGTGGGCGGAGGGCTTGGCGGGCAGATTCTTGGGTTGCTTGGCCTCGGCGCTTCCGCTGGCGGCAACATCAGCCTGGAAAGCATCCTGGCGAGCGTCCTGGGCGGCGGAGTTGGCGGCGGAGTGCTGATGGCGATTGTCAGCGCGGTCAAAAAGGCGATCGGCAAGAAATAGTATTTTTTACAGGATAAGGGACAGCATGCGCTGTCCCTTTTTTGGTCCGGCATCCAAGGCTATCCGCCAATCCTGCTTTCCTGATGCGATAGTTCAATGCGGTCATAAAGGGTTTGTCCCGGGAGACATTGAAAGGCACTCCCAGGTCCGGCAGCTGCTTTGATATCCCTGCCGGATCCACCGTTTAGGATCATGCTCAGGACACAACTTGCTTTTGGATTTGCTTCCTTTCTGCCCAGAGGCTTTGGAAGCCCCAGATCATGCTCAGCGGAATCTGTGCCAAGGCAACGGACAGCCAGGCTGACTGGAAGCTCAACGCGACGTAAACCAGCAAGACAATCGGCACATAGAGCAGCAGCACCAGGAAGATGGCCGGCGCTTGATACAGGGCAGCCTCAGGGCGGAAGACAAGGCTGAGCAGGACAACCGCTAGGCCTGCCAATACCGGCAGGGAGAAGAGATATGACACCGAAGGGAAGAGGAAGGTCGTCACAAGAGCCAGAACCGCGGGAATCAGCAGAACACCCAGCGCTGTCGAGAAAGGGGATTTGTATCTTTTTGCGAGGATGCTGTAGAGGATAAAACTGATGACAGCAGATATCCCGAGGAGGAGGTAGAATATTGGTTCGGCGGTTTTCAACCGTAGGACATCCCGGTATCCGGAAAGGCCGTTTGCGTTCAGGACAAGCCGGACGATGAGGAGAGACAGGACGCCAGCCGCCGCCATCCATGCCAGTTGAAGCCCCGCTGAGGCCAGTAAAGCACCAGGCCTGGCTTTTTTGTTCCCAAGCAGCAAGCCACCAACAGCCAGCGCCAGGATGAACGCCGTATAGGCAACGACGTTCGCGGTGGTTTGGGAAAGGACCACCATATTTCCGGACATCAGCGGGAAATGGACTGAATCTTCCGATGCTTCCAGGTCGAGTGCCGGCGCTGAAGCGAAATGGTTCACCAGTTCAGTGACCGTGTCCAGATAGTGCTGCGCGCTGCTGCGGCTGAAGGTCTGGTAGCTGTCCTCAGCCGTATGGTAAACTGCCGCCCCTTCAATCACCGCCAGGTTCATGCCCTGATACCCTTCCATGATGAAGCGCGTGAGGTCAGTGTCAGTCTGCATTGTCTTGTAGACGGCGGTCGCGATGGAGAAGGACACAGGCCTGCTCACCGCTTTGCTGTATTCTGTTACGATGCCCAGGTTGTCGGGCGTTGTTTCAAACATCAACAGGGAGCCCTGGTTGCCCCTCGCTTCGATGTTGATGACCAATTGGGTCAGGTCACGGAATTCCTGGTGGTCGCTGACAAACTTCGCAGCGCCAAGCAGCCCCTGTTCCTCGCCATCCGTAAACAGGAACAGGATATCCCGCACCGGCGTCAGCTGCTTCAGCTGCCGCATCCCTTCCAGCAGGGCTGATACAGAGACGATGTCGTCAAAGGCGCCGGGCCCCATTTTAACGCTGTCCGTATGCGCCATGAAGATGATGGTTTCGTCAGTACCAGGGCTGTCTACATGCACATAGGTGTTTGTCAAGTTCATCGTCGGCTTCCCGCCGATGCCCGAATAGTCCCGGTTGCCTTCTTCTGTCTCGTCAAAAACCGCTTTACGGTAATCCGCCCGTTCTTTTTGCAATGCCAGCACCTCGTCCATGCCCAGCGCGTACACATCCGTTTTGTATGTGTATCCCATCTCTTCCAGCTGGCTTGCAAGGTATTGTTGGGTGACCCTGATTCCTTCGCTGTCCACGCTGTGGACCTGCGAAGCCATCTCCCGTATATAGCTGAGCATCAGCCGCAGGTCAGGGCCCTCCACGGCTTCCTCCAACGTGACAGCCTCTTCCACAAAGTCCTTGGGCACTGGCGGCGGCTGCAACTGGCGCACACCATAGTAGACGCCTGTCAACAAAGCAAGGGTGATCATCAAGGCACTGAGGATTTTCTTCATAATCCCTCCAGAGACAAATTCTGGTGTTCTGTCGATTTATATCACATACCTCAAGCCAACGCAAGCAAGCGCCCCTTGCGCCCGCCTGTGTGGCGTCCTTGCCGCGGCGGGGGATATGAACCTTTCATGCGGTGCGTCCCGGCGGTTTTCCCCGGTTTGCTGGACGCCCGGTTCCAGGGGACACCCGCGGGCCATGAGAGGTCCCTGTGCGATTCTGTGTGATTCTCTTTGTACTATCCGGCAATTGCACAAAAAATTGCACAGCTCCCTGTCCATTGATTCCATTGGCTTTATTGATGAATGATCTGGTATCCGTGCAATTTGTGCGATTATTTTCCCACTTTTATTTTTCCACTCTCTTTTTCTGATTCTCCAAGAATATTTTTCCTGAAAAAATTGCACAAATTGCACAAGAAGGAAAAAGGGCCGATAAAGTGAGGTTTATCAAGGGCTGCGGGCTGTGCAATTTTCCGTGCAATTAGCGTGCAATTTTTTCGAATTGCACAGACCTGGATTTTGAACCCCGCGGATAAAACCGGCTGAACACAGCCGACAGCGGGGTGCATCATATCAAACCGGGAAACTTTTCAACTGGATTAAATCGCGTCCTCCGGCATCGCGGGCCGTGCGCCGAAATAACCTTGCATCTGTGCGTCGCTTAGCTTGAACCATTCCTTAACCTGGTCCCAGCAGAGGGTGGGCCGTTTCTTCACCACGTTTCTGAGGCGATCGACGCGTTGATTCCAGTAACGCATGCAGCCGTCGACAGTCTGTGGTTGATCTACGTCAATGCTCTTCAGGTTATAGGATGCCCAACGGTCAAAATGCATCATCATTTCCGGCTGCAGGATGCTGTAACATTCGTCGATCTGTTCAAGCATGACCTGCGTTGTGAGTTTCCTGAAAATCTCCCCGAAGCGGCGGAGGAACCTGTCCCGCATCTCAGCGTTTTCCATCAGTTTCACAATCAGCGTGTTGTCGATCGCGCGGTTCACGCCTGTACCCCTGGGGTCCAGGACGTTGCGGATACCGTTTGCGCTGGAATTGAACAGACCGTAGTCCAGGTCAAACAGGATCCACTTCCATTTGCCCCCGGGCACTTTGTAGTAGCGGATGTTGCCGGTGTCCGTATTGGCAAAGAACGCCTCCAGGATGATATAGTCGAAGTAATTGGTTACGTCGATCCTGTCTGTGAGGTATTTCAGGTCGTCCGGGTTTCCTCCCGGGGAGAGGGTCTTCGCCTTGGCGATCAGATCCCTGTATTCCGCGTTGCTGCCCCAGAATGACTTCGAGTTGCCCTCAAGGATGGTTACGCTGTCGGCTTCTTCCAATGGAAGGCCTTCATTTTGGGCGACAAAATAGCGGCTCACCCGCTCGCGCATATTGTAATGCCCCCAGTACTGCCCGTTGAGGTAGACAATCACGGGTTTCCATGCCTGATGGATGACGCTGGTGTCCAATTGGTCCACCAGGCGCGACTGCACGCCGTCCACCATCCGCGTCCAAACGGCGTCGTTCCCGCTGACGCGCAGAACGATGGATTTATACTGGTCAAAGGGACGGTCCTCAAACAGCGCGGCATTGAAGTATTTGCTGCCATATTTGGCCCTTGCTGTCACCTTGAATGATTTTTGGGGCATATCCAGCGAGTACTGCCCAATCAGGCCGAAGGTGACGCCCTGGCCAAAGAGGGCGTTTTCTGTTTTGGGATCAAACATTTCGGCGTAACCGGGCCGCTGTTCCTTTCCATGCAGCCTGTAAACCGGGGTAGGGTCCTTGAACGGGATTTTTGTGTACTGCAGGAGGTTGACGCCGTCGCCTGCTGCCAGCATCCCTGTCTTGCCGTCCCACAGTTCTACCGGGTCCGCGGTCAGGCAAACCACGGGCAGGGAGAAATAGGTCTTCATCACATAAGTTGCCGTGATAGTCTCTGAAGGCTGTAAACCGCCGACGAATGCGCGCGCGCGCAGCACGGTGGTGTCCTTCACATCAATCGGGGCGGAATAGACAGTGCCGTTTTGAATCGTGGGGATGGAGCCGTCCAGGGTAAAGCGGACCTCGCTTCCCTCAGGCACAATGATCCCTACTGCCATGTTTTCCTGATAGAGCCCCCCCTTGCGGGTGAAGACGGGCGTAGGCGCAAAGCCTTGAAAGCCTGTGCCGTTTGCCGCGCCGGGAGACGGGGCGTCATAATAAAAAAAGCCGTCCATTCCCGAAGTCCGGCCGTATGAGATATCAGTTGGGATCTCCGGGGTGACGATCCTGTCCAGCACTCTTCCTTCCGGAGAGGAAAGGGTCATCGTTTCCCCGCCCGCGCGTTCAACTGAGAAACTGGCACGCAGCGCCGCTGCGTCTGATCCGGGCGAGGTGCTCCTGTCCAGGAGCACCAACTTAAATTCACCGGGCCAGATGCTGGTGCCAAGGGGAAACTGCCACTTCCTGGGCCAGGAGATGCTGTCGGACAGGCCCCACCGGCTGATGTCCCTGACCTCGCCGCTGCTGTTGTGGATTTCCACCCAATCGTTGATTGGATAACCAGCGACGGCCTCGATGCTGTCGTTGCTGCTCATGACTTCTGTGATATAAACGCCGCTTGGGTTGGATGCGCGCAGATACTCTTCCGCCATGCGGAAGCCGCTTGTGTTGTTTGGCGCGCCTGGGGTGGGTATGGTGAGGATTTTCCAGGACCCGGTGCTTTCGTCCCGGCCAAAACTGTGGTCGACCGGCATATTTTCATAGGTGATGCGGTCAAGCTGTTGCCCCTGGCGCGTGGAGAGAGTGAGCGTTTCACCCTCTCCCGCAAGGGAAAAATTGGTGTGCGGATAACTGCCTGGGTTGTCCCGGCTCTTTCCTGAAGCAAATACCAGGTAGTACCCGCGCGGTGCGATAAAGGCGCCCTGGGGGAACACCCACTTCACCGGGCGCTGTTCGTTGTCCGACAGCGCCAGCATACTCAGGTCAATGACCTCGTCGCTGTTGTTCTTAAGTTCGACCCAGTCGCTCAGTTCGTCGTCTTCATCTCGCAGCCCGCTTCTTGGAGCAGGGCAGATTTCGTTGATGACCAGCCTGCCGGATTTGACGATGTAGCTGCCCATATAAGCTTCAAAACCAGCCTGGGTATTGGGATGGCCTGGAGTGTACAGGTCGCTTTTGGCATAACTGCCGTCTTCCTGGAGGGCATAGGTCTCGTTGGCGTTGAGTGTCGGGGTCCCTTCGACCTTGTCCAGCACATAGCCGTTGGTATCAAAAAGGTAGACGCTGCTGGTGATGCTGGACAGCTTGAACTTGGCGTGAAATGGTTTTCCGTTCTCGTTCTGGTTGGTATTGTCGCAGAAAACGACCACTCGTCCGCCCGGCGCCAGCAACAGGACAGGGAAGATGAACCGTGCCCTGTCGGGGCGGTTTGACAGGGAGAGGCCTTCCAGATTGATTTCTTTATCGGTCGTATTGACCAGTTCCAGCCAGTCGGGGAAGTTGCCGTTCTCATCGGGGAAGGCAGACGCATTGTCCGCCATGATTTCGCTGACCCGGATCCCTTCATTGACACTTGACAGGCTTCCGTCCGGGTTCATATTCATCGCCTTGTTGGTGGGATCAAGCGGAGAAATGACAAGCAGGACAACAATCACAGCCAGGCTGAACAACAGCAGGCCGAAACGCGGCTCGTTCCTCTGCGTCCTTCTTACCCTTGGTTTGCTTGGCTTTCTGGGCATCATGGCTCCTTCGTGTCAGTCAGTATTCTCTCAGGACAAAAATCGTCTGCCCCGGGTTCGGGCTGTTTTCCATTCGTATGACCCGGGGATGGTGAAGGAATTCTTCGCGGACCATCTCCTTGATCGCGCTGCCCTGACGGTGGCCGTGGATGACACGCAGCCGATAATCCGCGCTTGTCGCCCTTTTCAGGGCGGAGGCAAGAGCGTTGCGGGCCTGGTACAGGTTCATCCCGTGAAGGTCAAGTTCCATCAGCCATACCTCGCGCGAAAAACAGGCTCAGTATAATCGAAGGCCAGCCCCTAATCAAGTTGGTGACGGGCCCGGACCTGAAGCCCGCCGGCATTAACTGATGCGCCGGATGATATACTCAAGGTATTCACGCACGATATCGATGCCGGAAGCGTACAGCATCCGGGTGCCTGCGGCATCCTCAATTTCATTGAAAACAAGCCTGCCCTGATGGATGATGAAGTCTACGCCCACCAGCCCAAAATCGAAGAGAGAAATGATATCGTGGACCGTTCTCAGGGTATCCTGCCCAAGCTCGTACGGCACTGCGTCCCCGCCCTGGTTGAGGTTGCTGCGGAAATCATTCGCCGACCTTCTCATCATGACTTTTCTAATCCTGTTTCCCAGCACATAGATCCGGACATCGGCGCCCGGCGTATCACACAAGGGCTGGACCAGCGCGCTGTCAGGGTATATGGCGGAGAGCGCTGCCATGAACGCCTCCGCATCCTGGGCCAGGAAAACCTGCCGGCCGCCGCATCCATGGGCTGCCTTGACGACTGCCGGATAGGGGAAGGGGGATTCCTTTTCATCTCCCCGGAGGAATACCGTGTCCATCATCGGTGCAACCCCTGCGATGAACTGATGGGTCAGCCGCTTGTCATTGCAGATCCTGGCCACCTTTTCGTTGTTGAAAACAGGGACGCCCATCAGCTCGAGATGCGCTGTTAAAATCGGTCTGTTCAGCCGCATCACCGCTGCGTCCGGCAGACACAGTCCGCTTTGGTGTTGGAGAAACGGCCTGTTTCCCCTGATGCCGTAGGTCAGGTCATCCTCCAGGACCAGAACGACGGAAATCCCCGCTTGTTTCGCCGCATCTGCCCAGCGGTCGATAAAGAACTGGTTGCGCGCGACGTTGTGCCCTTCGTAGACCAGCCAGATGCATCTCATAGGCTTTCCTTCATCAGCCGCAGGATATAGTCCGCCGGGTTGACGCCTGTTGCGGCCGCCAGCCCCAGAAAATGCGCGTTTGAGTTGACTTCGCAGACAAGCGGGCCGTCTTCTGATAAAAGGAGGTCAACCCCGGCGAAGTCTGCGCCGCAGGCGGCACAGGCCGTTATAGCCAGGCTTTTTTCCTCCACTGTAGGAGAGTGGGCGCTGGCCGTGCCGCCATGCTCGAGGTTGGCTCGGAAATCCCCCTGCCGGTTGACCCTGTGGATCGCTGCGACCGCCTGGCCGCCAACAACATACACGCGCAGATCCTGGCCTGCGGATTCTCTGACAAACCGTTGAAACAGAAGGGGCTGGCTTGATATGCCCGGCAGCAGACGCAGCAGTTCTTCCATCGTATGGACAAGGTAAACCTGTTGGCCGAAAGAACCCTGGCCTTCTTTGACGATCATGGGGAAACCGAGCCGGTCTGCCGCTTCGTCCAGGAAATCAAGCTTCTTGAATCCGATCCCGGGGTATGTTTTCGGGCAGAGCAAGGTTTCCGGCTGCGGCAGCCCGGCCTTTTCAAGCGCGAGCGCCGTCGCGGTTTTATCGTCGCATACCGCGATGGCGTCCGCGGGGTTGAACAGGCGCATCCCGGCAGCCTCCATCCGCTGCGCAAGGCGAAGGTCCTTGTCAAAAAACAGCGCAGCAGAAGGCCTGCTGTCCAGGCTGTCGTTCCTGATGAAGGCATCGTTTGTCTTCAGGCACATCCTGATCCCCGCCCTTGTGGCGGCGGCAAGCAATTCCGCCTCCATCCTCAGGAAAGACGGGGACCTCAGAAAGGCGTTCATGA
>CAZJCB010000069.1:8053-10583 GCA_964544245.1 uncultured Christensenella sp. | reverse complement strand
GCCGCCGACGCCCCGAAGCCCAGGTATTCCTCCCTTTGCCAGCAGTTCAGGTTGTGCCGGCATCGGAAGCCGGGGCGGGCGAAATTGCTGATCTCGTAATGCTCATAGCCAGCGCTCTGAAGCAGCCGGGCCGTATCCCAGTACATCGCCCGCTCTGCCTCCTCTTCAGGCAGGGGCAGCTCCCCGCGGCTGTAGCGTTCGTGAAAGGGCGTGCCCTCCTCGATGATCAGGCTGTAGCAGGACAGGTGCTCGGGCTGAAGTGCCAGCGCCTTTTCCAGGGTGCCCTTCAGCGTTTCCCAGGTTTGCCCGGGCAGGGCGGCCATCAGGTCGAGGTTGACGTTGCGGAAGCCGGCAAGCCTCGCAAGGACGGCCGTTTCCACGGCCTCCTCCCAGCTGTGGACGCGCTCCAGCAGGCGCAGTTCCGCCCCGTCAGCCGATTGGGCGCCGATGGACAGGCGGTCGACCCCCTGCTCCCTGAGCGTTTCCAGGAAGCCCGCCTTCAGCGTGCCCGGGTTGACCTCGCAGCTGATTTCGGCATCGGGGCGGACGCGGAAGCTCTCCCTCAGCCGGCTGAGGATCCGCGCGATCTGCCCGGCTTCCATCACAGAGGGGGTGCCGCCGCCCAGGTAGACGGTGTCGGCCTCCGGCCCGCCCAGTTCTTTCCCACGCCGGGCGATTTCAGCGCAGACCCTGTCCGTGTACGCCTCTCTGAGCGACAGTTGCCCGGCGTAGGAGGGGAAATCACAGTAGGCGCACTTCCGCTGGCAGAAGGGCAGGTGGACATAGAGCCCCAGGGGCTTCCCCATCAGCCCTTGAGCGCCTCGGGGTTGAGCGCCCGCAGGCCCTCCGGCAGGAAGAGCCCGTCTTTCCTGACCAGCTCCCCGTCAAACCACATCTCCCCCCCGCCGTACTCCGGCGTCTGGATCATGACCAGGTCCCAATGGATGACGGAGTCGTTGCCGTTGGGCGCTTCCTCATAGCAGCGGCCGGGCGTGAAGTGGAAAGAGCCCGCGATCTTCTCGTCAAACAGGGTGTCCTTCATGGGGCTGGTGATGTAGGGGTTGACGCCGATGGCGAATTCGCCGATATAGCGTGCGCCCTCGTCGCTGTCCAGGATCCTGTTGAGCAGCTCTTCCCGGCTGCCGCTCGCCTGGACGATCTTCCCGTCCCTGAAGGTAAAGGCGATGTTTTCATACGTCAGGCCCTGGAAGAGCGAGGGGGTGTTGAAGCGGATGGTCCCCTGCACGCTGTCCCGGACGGGCGACGTGAATACCTCGCCGTCGGGGATGTTCATCTCCCCGGCGCACTTGATGTGGGTCTGCCCCTTGATGGAAAAACGCAGGTCGGTGCCCGGACCCAGGATGTGGACCTCGTCGGCCCTGCTCATCCTGTCCACCAGCGCGTCCATCGCGCGGTCCATCTTCGCGTAGTCCATCGTGCAAACGCTGAAGAAATAATCCTCAAACGCCTCGCTGCTCATCCCGGCCAGCTGCGCCATGCCGGGTGTCGGGTAGCGCAGGACCACCCAGCGCGTCCTGGGCACGCGGATCTCGTCGTGCACCAGCTTGCCATAAGTGCGGTTATACAGGCTGTTCTGCACTTCCGGCACATCGGACAGCTCAAAGGCGTTCGCGCCGCCGCGCACGCCGATGTAGGCCGCGCACTGCGCCATGACGCCTGCGTCCTCATGCCCCAGCCAGAGGAGCTGCTCCTCGGTGTAGCCCGCCAGCAGCCTGCGATGGATGCGGTTGTCGGTCACCTTGATGAGCGGCAGGCCGCCGGCCTTGAAGACCTGTGCGGCCAGCGCCTCCCCGATCATGGTGTCGGCGCCCTTCAGGTCGATCCAGACCTTTTCGCCGGGTTTCACCTTGCAGGAGTAGTTCACCAGCACGTCGGCCAGCCGGGTCACGCGGGGATCGGTCATGTTCGGTTCCTCCTTGGTATTTCAGGTTTTCCTGCCGCCGCGCCTGGCGAGCGGCTGTTCGATCAGAAAGGTGATCAGGGCGGAAACCGCCAGGGTCAGCCCCAGGGAGAGCAGCACGTAAGGGACCTGCCAGCCCCGCTCGCCCGTCATGTGGGGATTCCCTGACACGCTGGATGGAATGCGCCACTTCTTCAGCTGCAGCGCGACCACCGTGTGCCACATATAGAACTGGAAACTGACCGCCGCCAGCCAGCCCGTGACGCGGTTGCCCAGGAAGAGCCTGACGCCGCCCAGGCCGAGGGATGCGCCGATGAAAGCCAGCGCGGTCAGCACGGACTGGGGATAGCGCCTGAGCATCTGCCCCACGCGGATCGCCGCCATCCCGCTTTCCGACGCCTGCCCCCGTACCAGCGCCGCCAAGCCGGCGAGGGCGCTGAACAGCACCGCCGTAAAGAACAGCCGGGTGAAGCCGTCGCCGCGGGCCTGCCGTTCGAGTTTGGCGAAGGCCGCCGCCGCGATGAAGCCGTTCATGTACACGTCCAGGAAGGCGGGCAGCTGGTTGATGAGCATGGGCGTGTCCGGGCGGGTGATGGCCAGGGCGCGGTA
>CAZJCB010000069.1:2963-7953 GCA_964544245.1 uncultured Christensenella sp. | reverse complement strand
TTTCCGGCAGGGCGACGAGGAGGAACACAAGGAGCAGGTTGAGCAGGTAGGTGGGGAATATCCGCAGGAACCGCCGCTTGTAAAAGCCCCTGCAGCCCGGCAGTTTCCGCCCGGCCTCCCGCGCGCGGGCCTGGGGCAGGTAGAGCAGGAAACCACTGAGCAGCAGCATCCCGTCCACCCACAGGTACCCTGTGCGCAGCCAGGGGTCCAGGCTGACCTTCTGCCCCAGCAGCGTCAGGGAGGGCGTCAGCCAGCTCTGCTGCCAGAGGTGGAAGGCCGCGACGGAAAACACCATGAGGAAACGAAGCCCGTCCAGCGCCGGAACGCGCCCGTCCGCGCGCGGGGCCGTCTCCCTTTTATACCAGGCGATGAGCCCCTGCATCATTCCTCAACGCGCGCGCACTTGAACAGTTTCCCCGTATCCTCATGCCGCAGGGAGAGGGATTTGGCCCGCAGGTCCACGATGTTGTACAGGATGTCCAACTCGTCCGGCCTGTCCCCGACCAGGAGGGAATAGGTGCGCGCGTAGTAGTACATCTCCTTGCCTTCCATGCTGCAGGTGCCGTCGTCCCGGAAAATGAACACGGCCCCCTTGGTGGACTCCCATTTGCCGATGATCTCATAGGCAACGCGCTTGAGCTTTTTCGTGCTGACGTCCCGGTAGTCCAGCACGTTGCGGTAGTAAACCAGCGCTTCGTAGGGTTTCTGCTCCTCGTAGAGCTGGTCGGCGTAGCGGTAGTTGGCTTCCCTGTACATCTCGCCGATGTAGGCGTATTTTTCCCCGGGCTCCTCGCGGTCAAGGCCCGAAAGCGCGTCGATGGCCAGCTTGTAGTCCTTGTCCTTCATGGCCTCCATGGCTGTCTCATAGGCGCTTTCATAGTAGGCGTCGTAGTTCGTGTCGCGCCTGGCCGCCGCGTCCTGGTACTCAGGGATGAGGGCGTACAGCCGCGCGGCCTCGTCCAGGTCCCCGGCGGCTTCGCGGGCGCCGGCCTGCTGGTAGACGGCGGAGAGGTAGAGCTCCTCCGCGTTGCCATAGCCGCGGATCTCCCCCAGCTGCGTGATCGCGCTCTCCAGGTCCCCGTCGTTCAGGGCCTTGATGGCCAGCTGGTGGCGCATCTCCATAAAGCGCGCGTCCGCGTCCAGGTAACCCTTCAGGCTCTGGTACAGCCCGGCCGCGCCGTCATGATCGCCGCTTTCCTGGCGGGAAACAGCCATCTGATACAGGGCTTTTTTCAGGTATTCCGCGCTCTGGCCAAAGCCGTCCAGCGCGGTGAAAGCCTGGACAGCGGCCTCGTTCTCCCCCTTGTCCAGCAGCGCGATGGCCCGGTTGTATTCGGCGCGTTTGAGTTCCTCCCCCGCGCCCGGATGGTCCGGGATCAGCGCGAACACGCCCGCCGCGCCTTCGTAGTCCCCGGCGTTGGCCAGCTGGATGCCCAGGTCATAACGCGCCTGCAGGGCCCGATCCGCCGCGTCCTCGTACCCTGCGGCCCCGTCAAACAGCCCTGCCGCGGCCTGCAGGTCCCCCGAGGAGAGCGCCAGCTCCGCCAGGTTGTAGTTCGCCTCGCGCAGCTTCAGCGGCGCCTCGGCCACGTCCGGCGCCAAAGAGAGGTGCTCCGCGGCCTCGTCCCACTTTTCTTCCGCCATCGCTAAAAGGCCCAGCTGGTAGGAACACTGCTGGGAGAGCAGCGCGCTGTCCTGGTAGGCCAGGATCTGGTCAAAGTTCGCCTTGGCGCCCGCGAAGTCCCCCGCCTGCATCAGGATGAGCGCCGGTTCGTACAGGCACTCCGACGCGCGGCGGAAGGCGTCCAGGTAATCCCCGGCCGCCAGGAACTTCTCCGCCGCCTGCTCATACTCTTTGGCCGAGAACAGCATGCCGCCCCAGGCGTAGTAGGTCTCCTGCAGTTTCAGCCGAGCGGCCTGGCGCTCCGGCAGCTGCTGCAAAAGCCCTTCCGCCAGAGCGTACTCGCCCGCCTGCAGGTGGTCCAGCGCCGGCAGGTAGAGGCAGTCGTCCGCCAGCTCCCCCGCGTCCTGGTACCCGCCCAGCGCCAGCAGCTTTTCCCGCGCTTCGCCCCAGGACAGCTCTTCCATCAGCCTCCTGCCCCAGTTGTACTGCGCGTCCTTCGCGCGCGCCGCGCTGTCCGCGTGGCTGCCCAGTTCCTGGAACAGGGCGATGGCCTGGTCGAAGTCCCCGGCCTCTTCCAGCAGCCCGGCCCGCCGGTAGCGCGCCTGGGACAGTTTTTCACCGCTGTCCCTGTACGCCCCCAGCAACTGGTAAAGGTCTTCCGCGCTCCTGAGCGCCGTTGCGTTGCCGGTCGCCATAAAACCCGCCGCCTTGCGGTAATCGGCCTCGCGGGCCAGTTCGCCGCTGTCGCGGTAGGTCTCCAGCTCCCTGTACATCGCCTTGGCCTCGTCAAACTCCCCGCGTTCCATCATCTGCCCGGCCTGGTAATATTTGTAGGCCGGGATGCCGTAGGTGACGACCGCCCAGGCGCCCGCGGCCAGCATGAGGACGCTGGCCAGCGTGATCAGGACCCGCCTGACGCGCCTGCGGTGCCTCAGCTCCCTTTCCTCCCGCTCCTCCTGCATCCGCCCCGCCTCGGCGCGCGCGCGGTGGGCCTTGTCCTCCATCTCGCTGTCCAGGCGGTAGATGACCGTTTCGATCACGGCCTTGTTGTACCTGGTGAACTGCTCGTGCTTGTCCCGCCCGCAGCGCTGGCAGGCGGCCGCGCTGGCCGCGTTGGGCCGCCCGCATACGCAGACCCAGACGGCGCCCTGGTCGCTCGGGTAGGCGACGGCGTCGCTGCCCGCCATCCCCTTGAGCACGTCCAGCTGCCTGGAGGGCTCCAGGGCCTTGAGCTCGTACTCGCTCATCCCGCCCGCGCCCCTGCGCCAGACGGTGCCGTCGTCAAACCAGACCTTTTCGATGATGAAGTCCATGCGCGCGGCGCGCTCGCCGTCCTCGACGGCCGCCAGCACCTCAAAGGCGCTCCTGGGCTCGCCGGAAACCCCCTGGATGCGCTCCACCTGGCGCGCGTACTGGTTTCCCTCCCCGTCAAAGCTCAGGAAGGCCGCCTGCAGGGAGGTTACGGCCTTTTCGGACAGGTTGAAGAGGTTCAGGCTGACGACGGGATACTGCGCCGTGGGCAACTTAAAGTGCCACAGTTCCACCGGACAGCTCAGGTCAATCTTCATCCTCGCACCTCTATCGTCAGATCTGTCAATGCTTATATCGATACGTCCGGATCATTCCAAACGACAAACAACGGGTCAAGGGATGAAATCCCTTGTCCGGGGGACGAAATCCCCCGGCCATCGCTCCCCGCCTTACAGGTAGGTCATCGTCATGCTGACCAGGCTGTCCTGGATGAACTCCAGCATCAGCGCCGCGCTGCCCTTGTCCGTTTCCACGGCATAATAGAGGGTCGTGCCATCGGCGCCGGCCACCAGCGCGCCAAAGGGCGGCTTCTGGCTCGCCGCGTCGCCGTACAAGGCGCCGCCTTCGACCGGCAGGTCCTCCCCGTGGTCAAAGCGGCTGATGGCCTGGGCCAGGCTGTCGCCGATGCGCAGGCCCCGCGGCCCTTCCAGGAGCCCTTCGCGGACGGTGAGGCGCTGGGCTTTCTCGTTTCCGCCCTCCACAATGAACACCGCCTCGACGCCCGGCCACTGCATCGTCACCAGGCTGCCCCCGCCGTTGTCGGCGGTTTCCTCGTTGGCCGCCGCGCCCAGCGCGTTCAGGGAGGTTTCCCTCGTCAAATCGACAAAATCCAGCCCCGCCAGCACCAGGTCTTCCCGGGTGAGCCGGGTGCCTTCCTGGCTGCCGTAGGCGATGTAGGCGGTCTCTTCCTGCAGTGCGCGCAGCGCGTCCAGGGTCTCCCGGGCTTCTTCCTGGCCCATGCTCCCGGCGGAGACGTAGCTGCGCACGGCGCTGAGCAGGCCCTGTTCAAAGGTGAGCTGCACCCCCGCGCGGGACACGCCCTCGTCGGCCTGGTAGAGCACGCCGTATTCCGCCAGCGTCAGCTTTTGCCCTTCGCGCAGCAGGAAGCCCAGGTGCACGGCGGCGGGCAGTTCGCCCGCGACGTAGAGCGCGGCGCTGTCCGGGGTGCCGGCCAGGAAGGGGTTGTCGTTGGGGAAGAGCGTCAGGGCCTCTTCCGCCGGGGTCTCCAGGCGGAGCCCCCGGGGCCCCGGAAGGGCCTCTTCCCCATGCCCGCCGCGGACGAGGGCGGCGCTGAGCACGACGGAATCCCCGCTCAGGTCTTCGCTTGACAGGAGCAGTTCGTACGACTCGCCGCGCGCGAGAAAGCCGCCCTCGGCGGGGACGGGCGTCAGGTCTTCCCTGATCGCGCGGGCGAGCAGTTCCGCGTTGAACTGCTCGATTTCGGCCAGCGTCAGCGGCTGGGGCGCCTCCTGCTGAGCTTTGGCAGCCAGGGAAAAGAGCAGGACGAACGTCAGGGCCAGGGTGATGATCCTTTTCATGCGAGTTCCTTTCCGGGCACCGTTTCGGCTTGTCGGGGCCCAAACCCCATGGACAGCGCGTCCGTCGGGCAGACGTTGACACAGTCGCCGCAGCGCACGCACTCGGGGTGGTTGAGTTCTTTTCCGGCGGGGTCCAGGCACATCTTGCAGGCCCGCGCGCAGGCGCCGCAGCGGATGCATTTGTCCTCCAAAAAGCGCAGCCGGTAGAGGGCGACCGGGTTGAGCGCGCCGTACACCGCGCCCAGGGGGCAGACGTACTTGCAGAAGGGCCGGTAAATGACCAGGCAGGAGAGCAGGGTCGCGGCGAGGATGCCCATCTTCAGCGCGAACAGCGCACCGGTCTGGAACCGCGGGCCGGGATCCTGCGGCAGCAGCCTGATGCCCGGGGCGTTGGGCAGGGCCAGGGAGGAAGCGGAGGCCGCCGGCGTCCCGGCGTTCACGCCCCTGATCAGCGCATACTCAAAAACAATCCGCCGGCCGGACTATCGGCCCATGGGCTGATTCCCCTGTGCGCGAC